>CAMCQX010000010.1 GCA_945876985.1 Chitinophaga pinensis | reverse complement strand
ATTGAAGAAATTCATAAAAATAATAAAGTGAGTTTTGAAGAAGCAGTGCGCATGAGTTTAACGCAGGTTATTGGTGCGTATGCAATTGTTATTTTAAGTAAAAACACACCCGATTATTTAATTGGTGCTCGTAAAGGAAGTCCAATGGTGTTAGGAATTGGCGAAGGCGAACATTTTATTGCCAGCGATGCAACTCCAATTGTAGAATATACAAGAAATGTAGTTTACCTGAACGATTGCGAAATAGCCATTATTAAAGGAACAGAATTAACCATAAAAACAATTGATAATACCATCAAAACTCCTTTTATACATGAGTTAGAAATTAACTTAGAAAGTATTGAAAAAGGCGGTTATGAGCATTTTATGATGAAAGAAATTTTTGAACAACCTCGTTCTATTCTTGATTCATACCGTGGTAGAATTCAATTAAGTGAAGGTATTATTACCATGGCTGGAATTGATAAGTTTGAAGATAAATTTAAAAATTTAAAACGAATTATCATTGTTGGATGTGGAACTTCATGGCATGCTGGCTTAGTTGGTGAATATTTATTTGAAGACTTTGCACGAATTCCAGTTGAAGTAGAATATGCCTCTGAATTCAGGTACAGAAATCCTATTATTGACGAAAACGATTTTGTAATAGCAATATCTCAAAGTGGTGAAACTGCCGATACTTTAGCTGCTTTAGAGTTGGCAAAAAGTAAAGGTGCTACTATCTTTGGAATTTGTAATGTAGTGGGCTCATCTATTCCTCGTTTAACCGATGCGGGTGCTTATACACATGCCGGACCAGAAATAGGAGTGGCTTCTACCAAAGCATTTACCGCTCAGGTTACCGCTTTAACTTTAATGGCATTGTCTATTGCTCAAATTCGTGGATCGATAACTAAACATCGTTTTCATGAAATGATTGCTGAAATAGAAACCATTCCTGCAAAAATAGAAAAGGTTTTACAAACCAATGAACTGATTAAGGAATTGGCTGTTAAATTTAAAGATGCTAGAAACTTTTTATATTTGGGTAGAGGCTACGGATTTCCGGTGGCTTTAGAAGGTGCTTTAAAATTAAAAGAAATTTCATACATACACGCTGAAGGTTATCCTGCTGCTGAAATGAAACATGGTCCTATTGCTTTAATTGATGAAGAAATGCCGGTGGTATTTATTGCTACGCAAAATAATAATTACGAAAAAGTGGTTAGTAGTATTCAGGAAGTAAAAGCCCGAAAAGGTGTGGTTATTGCTATAGCAACCGAAGGCGATAAACACATAGCCGAAATGGTAGATCACGTGATTTATATTCCTGCTTGCGAAGAATCTTCACTGCCATTAATAGCTACTATTCCTTTACAATTATTAAGTTACCACATAGCGGTATTACGTGGCTGTAATGTAGACCAACCGCGTAACTTAGCTAAAAGTGTTACCGTGGAGTAATTTCGAAGGTACAGTTTCTGGTGCCCCTGTTTTTTCAATAGTTTCAGCCTTATTTGGTGTAATTCCAACCCTCTTTAAAACTATAAACATATTAATTAAAAAAATATAATTTAATTAATTAATATTTATGTATATAGTTGCATTCAAACTTAAATTATATAAATATGAAAAAACAAATTAACAAATTTGGAATGCTTGTAGCAATTTCTATTGTATTCACTTTGCATTCATGTACTAAAGAAAGCGATACTTCAAAAAATACTTCGTCTGTTTCAATAGGCTCCTCAAAGATTACTGGTAGAATTACTGCTGATTTAAATTTGACTAATGGAAATATTGAGAAAGAGGGAGTAGAAGGAATAAAAGTAATTGCTACCATTAAAGCAGAAGATTTAATTTCTACAGGTTCAGTTAATGGAGCAGGATTGCTTCGCATTTACGAAGCTGTTACCGATTCAAAAGGTGATTATACTTTAAATATTGATGCTAATAATAAACCAGTTACCGTTACTTTAGATTTTCCAAATTCATTTATTGCAAGTCAAACTCTTGAGAATGGAAAAAGTCGTACAACTGAATTCACTAAGTCCACTGTTATTCCTACTACAATGGTAGTAACAAGAGGGCAATCGTATATTCAAAATGCTGATTACCGTTATTCATTTCAACCTGAAATTGGAACTGTAAAAATTTCAGCAGAAGTGTTTTTTAGAAATAATTTATGTAGACAAACATCTCCACAACTTGATTCTCAATTATCAGTTGTTCCAGCAAATACTGTTTTAATTTTATCATGGATTGATGACTTAAACAATAGCAGAGAATCAACAGTAGCTACAGACGCAAATGGAAAGTTTGTATTTTCTATTGAAACAAAAAAATCTAATTTAACTGTTTCAGTTAAAGGTAAAAAGTTTTCTGCCGATATACAAAGTAGAACAAGTCCATCAAGTCCTTGTACTACAACTTCAGGCTACTCTTTTGAAACTAGCACATATTTTTGTACAATAAACAAAAATGAAGAGTTTAAGCAAAAAATAGAATTTAACTAACTTTCAACAGTTTTTTTAAATATTAATACATTCAAAATTTTAAACATAAATTCTATGATAAATAAAATATTAGGATTTGCAATGATTCTTTTAAGCGTATCGACTACAGCTCAGAACAATGCAAATGATGTTTCTCTCAGCTTTAAGTCCAAAAATGGTCATGAAGTATTACCTCAAAAAGGTGATTGGTCAATTGGACTTTCTGCCTCAAGTATATTACAATATACAGGTAATTTTTTTAGTGGTGCTACCGCAACAAATAATGCCCCAACATTTAACAATGCTAATGGGCCTGCTATTCTTAATGGTCAACATAATTTAGGGGGTGGAGCATTTTTTGGAAAATATATGCTAAGTTCTAATAAAGCAGTACGCGCTCGTTTTTTAACTAACAATTACTCAGAAACTAGAACAGAATATTCTCTGCAAAATACATTAGTTACCAATCCTTTGATACCTAGTTTTGTTTCAGATAAATACAATAGAAACATTTCAAATTATTTATTAGGTGTAGGGCTAGAGAAAAGAAGAGGTAATACTCGTTTACAAGGTATATACGGTGCTGAATTATTTATGGGTTATTTAAGTGAGAATCGGACTTATACATACGGTAATGAAATGAATCTTGATTTCACTTCACCTAATTCTTATAATTTCGGTGGTAATTTAAATGCTTTAAATGGGGTTAATTATTCTCGTAGTCTAGAGCAAAATTTAGGTTCAACTTTCTATTTAGGTGCAAGAGGTTATATTGGTGCAGAATACTTTTTTGCTCCTAAAATGTCAATTGGGTTAGAAGTAGGCTATTCTTTAGCAATGGCTACAAATAGTGATGCTAGCAGAATTGATGAAACATTTAGTGTTACTGACTTAAAAGAAGTGCAAGTTGAAACAAAACTCAAAAGAAACGAGGGGTTATCTACTTATGGATTAAGTTTAGATAATGCCAATGCAGGTTTGAATTTATTTTTATATTTCTAAAATCAAAATATAATAAATCAGATTTTACTTATAAAAAAAATGCTATTAAACTTAGTTTAATAGCATTTTTTTTATAAGTAATGGTGTAGTAATTTTTTTTAAATTATACACAAGTGGATGCTTTAGTTATTAGTAGCCAATTATTTTTCTTCCTTTTTCAACAACCTCCGCTTTCTTCTCCACTTCTTCTTTCATTTTATCCTTAAATTCTTGAATTTTTTCAGCAATTTCTTCGTTGTAAGTTCCTAAAATTTGTGCTGCTAAAATACCTGCATTTTTTGCATTATTAATGGCTACCGTTGCCACAGGCACACCAGCAGGCATTTGAACAATAGAAAGCAATGAATCTAATCCGTCCATGGTTTTTAGTTTAACTGGCACGCCTATAACAGGCAATGTAGTAATACTTGCTACCATTCCTGGTAAATGAGCTGCACCACCTGCACCAGCTATGATTACTTTAATTCCACGGCCTTTGGCTTCCTTGGCAAAACTGAACATGCGGTCGGGAGTTCTATGGGCCGAAACAACAGTTATTTCGTATGGAATTTTAAATTCGTCTAATACATTGGCAGCTTCTTTCATGATTTCTAAATCACTATCGCTGCCCATGATGATGGATATTTGCTTCATATTATTTTGTAGTAAATAATTTTAGTTTTGATGATTGCGAAAGTAACCATTTTTGATTAAATTTAACTTTTTAGTAAAACCTAATTTATTACCTCGCTATCATTTTTAACCAAATGGCTTTCCAGTCTTTCCATTCAGCATTATTGCTTAAGTTAGAATTATGCCAAATGCTAATGAAAGTTCCGTTTACATTTTTAACGGTTTGCTTCATTTTATTTATAGTTTCTGTAGCTTCATTGGGGTTAAATTTCTCAAAGTTTTTTAAAGTTACATCCATTACGCAAGGCGAAAAAACTTGTAATGAAGTAGCTTTGTTTTCACTCAAATTGTAAAAGTTGAAATCTTTGCATGTACTTGCCCTAAATCCTATTTTATTGGCGTAAGCCATGCTATAATCGTTTAAAATATTGGATTCAATTAAGTAATGATAGCTGTTGGGTAATTTAAATTTTAGGAAATGGAATCGGCTGTTTTCAATTGGTTGATTTGATATTTTACTCAAAACATTCTTTTCATTTTGCAGCATTGATTTTATAGCACTGGCATGATAAGAAGGATGAACGCCAATGGGGAATTTGCTGCTTATTTGTTTTATTAATTGCTGGTAAACGGGGCTAGTTGGTAATAAATTTTTATCGTGTTGCCCAATTTTTTCAGCTACTAAAAAAAAGAAAATACTACTAACTTGTTGTTTTTGAAGGTTTTCAAAAATAAAATCATAGGTGTCGTATTCGTCCACCAATGATTGGTCGAACATCTTTATTAATTCAGAAAAGTTGAAGCGAAGCATGTTTCCAAGTGCTTTTTTATAAAACCTAAATTTACTTAAGCCTTTGTATTTATAAGCAAAATCAATGTCAAAGCTATGTATTTCGTGGTATTCACTTAAGGTATAATTTATTTCGGGATATTGTTTTTGAATGATGTTGCCCAACTCCATTGCCCAAATATCAACCAAAGGAATTTGAAGAAAATGGTGTTTATAAGCCAAACTTTCTTCGGCTTTAAATCGGTTGTGAATATCAAATTTCGGAACAATGTATTCTTCGTAACGACTTAACAAATAAAAGGAAGCACTGAAAATATCAAAAGTAATTTGTTGTTTGGGTGTTTCTACGAGTTTTGAAAAATCGAATGGAATATTGAAAAAAGTGTATTGAAATTTTTCGTTAGCAGTTACCTCAATTTCAATTTTACGTATGTTTTCTTGGAATAATAAAGTATGTGCGGGTATATTAACACAATTGGGAATAAAGGAGCTCGAGTAATTTATTTTAGGCATGTGTGAACGCATAAAATAATCGTAATTATCGGTTACGGTATAGGTAATTTGAAGCCTTTTGAAAAGGATTTCGTTCAGTATATAAAGTAATCTTGGCGATTTTTCGTCAGCTACAAAAATTAAAAGCATGCAGGAATAAGTTTTACCAAAACTAATTATTTACTTGGAAATAAAAAAAGGTTTTAGCTTTCTGATTTTTTAAATAATATGTTTGCAGTGCAATGAAAAAAGCAAAAGCCTACGATAAAGATATATTTTGCCTAGAAGGAGACTGGAATAAGAATTTATTAAAGCAAAATAGTGTTAAAGCCGCCCTCGATTTTTTAAAAGACAATAGGGACATTGAATACATACACAGGCATTGCGGCACGCGCGAAAATTTGGCTTTTTATTTAGAAGAATGGAAGTTAAAAAGGTATGCAAAATACAGCATTGGCTATTTTGCATTTCATGGAAAACCAGGTCATATTTTAATTGGAAAAGATTTAATTAGTTTAGATGAACTAGCCGAAATGTTGGGTGATAACTGTAAAAATAAAATCATACATTTTGGTTCTTGTCATGTTTTAAGCACCGATACAAGGCTGCTTAAAAGGTTTTTAAGGAAAACAAATGCCTTGTGTGTATGTGGTTTTCAAAAGGAAATAAAGTTTATAGAAAGTTCTGCCTTCGACATCCTTTTATTGGATATGTTTCAAGAGTATTTGGATGTAAGTAGGGTAGAAGCGCACATAAAAACGTATTATAAAACGTTTGCACAAAAATTAGCTTTTAAATTAATTCATTTGTAAGAATTTTTCTAACTTTCTAAGGTTTTTACTTTTTCTATGAACCATTTTCCAATGGGTTCTTTGGCCCAAATACTTTTTATTCCCAATGATTCAGCCGCTTTATAATGCATGCTTGTATCGTCTATAAAAATAGTTTCGTGGGCTTGTAAATTATTTTCATCTAAAATAAGTTGCCAAGCTGCTGTATTTGGTTTGCGTAGTCCTATGTTATGCGAGTAATATATTTTATCAAATAAATCCTCCCATTTTTCATTTGGATGATCTACCTCAAATAATTTGGTAAATTCTTGAATATGTAATTCGTTGGTATTACTTAAT
Organism: Chitinophaga pinensis; assembly: GCA_945876985.1. GTDB lineage: Bacteria > Bacteroidota > Bacteroidia > UKL13-3 > UKL13-3 > JAAFJM01. The sequence continues at coordinate 7,447 of CAMCQX010000010.1, read as the reverse complement.
ATAAATAATTGGTAATGCTTCCTAAATTCCTTTAAAACCTCAATTCTATCAATGGAAACATCCAAAATCATTTTATTCCAAGCATTAGAAATTTCCACATCGCTGGCACTCCCTTTTAGTTCAGCTTTGATGGTTTGAATAAAAGTTTCGGTGTTCACATGTCCAGTTTCATATTCTTTAAAAATGGGTAGTTTGTCATTTACCTCGTCAAGGTCAATATTTAAGCGTTTAAAACTCCTAATAGTTCTATCTTGGTCAAGATTTACAATTACCCCACCCAAATCAAAAATTATAGCTTTATATTTTAGCATTTTAAAAAAATTATTTGCAATAATAGGAGTAAAAAGATACTTTCGCACTCCCTAAAATTTCAGAAAATAAATTTTAGTAGGGCCTATAGCTCATTCGGTTAGAGCAACTGACTCATAATCAGTAGGTGCCTGGTTCGATTCCAGGTGGGCCCACAAAAGCTACTTCAATAATGAGGTAGCTTTTTTGTTTATATCTACCTTGTATATTTTGTTTAGTGAAACCCGAAATAAATATTATGTTGGAATTACCACTGAAGCAACAGAAAATAGATTGAAAAAGCATAATGAAAGTAATTTTAAAGAAATATAAATTAGCATGCTTCCCTTGTTCTGATCTTAGTTGGAGTAACGGTAGTAAATTTATTCAATAGGTTATTTTGTTTTTCTTGAATTAGTTTCATTAAAACTTCAGTTATTAACTGTAATTCAGAAAAATGATATCTTAAAAATATTACACTTAATCCAGAAATATGATGAGAAAATACCCATTCTCCAAAGTCTTTATCTTCTGTTAGAATAATAGAATTTGATTTTTGCTTTGCAAGATTGATGATACTAAAATCATCTATACCACGATATTCATCATAGATATAAACAACTTTTATTCCAATTGAAGATAAAGATATTTTTATACTTCTTGGAATATTTTCATCAGCAATAATTAGCATTAATCTTGTAATATTAATTCATTTGAAATTACATCGGAAGCATAAGACAAACAAGCATTGATATGATCATTGGTTAAACTTGGATACATTTCAATAAGTTGTGTTTTTGATACTCCCTCCGATAATTTTTTCAAAATCAACTCCACGGAAATTCTAGTTCCTTTAATTACAGGTTTACCTAGCATAATGGTGTAGTTAGATTCGATATAATCTTGAATTTTCATAAGTCAAATATAAATTATTTTATTATCTTTTATATAAAAAATATCAGTAGCTCAATATTAGATTAAACAAATCTCTCTTATTTTGCAAGTTTGATTCTAAAGTTCAAGGAAACTAATAAAATTTTATTTACAAGTTCAATTTTTGGATTAAAATCACAAAATTTGGCTGCAAACACGCTGAATAATTAATTGGCTTATGCGTTTATTGATACTTGATTGATTGAGTAAATAAAATTCAAACTCTTCTGTAGTAAATAAACCAATGGTTAAACCTATTAATTGTTGTTTGATTACTTGTTCTGCTAACCTAGTTTCTATTATTTTTATGCTTTCTTCATTACTTTTATCAATAATAAATTTAGCCAAATGTTTATTTGTTAATTTTAAAATTAGTTCGTTTTGAAGTTTTAAAATTGGGCGTAAAGTTAAATTCTGAAAGCTTTCTTCAGCCAAACTAGTTTTAGTATGGTCTGTAATTATTTCAGGACGCAATTTCAATATGTTTTCATTTCTAGTCATCTATTTGAATAACCTAAAAAACAAAAAAGTGTTTTATAATAAATCACATTCATTTTTGAACAAAAAAAAACTTGCCATTTCTGACAAGTTTTTTTGTTATTTTTCTTTGTAGTTAATTATAAAACTCCAATTTCAGCTAATACACTGTTCATATTGCGAACAGCATCTGCACTTTTGTTAAATGATTCTTGCTCGTCAGCAGTTAGTTTGTAATCAACTATACTTTCCCAACCGTTTTTACCAATAACAACTGGAACACCTAAGCAAATATCTTTTTGGCCATATTCGCCATCTAAAGCTACGCAACAAGGCATTACACGTTTTTGATCACGAACAATGCTTTCTACTAAAAAAGCACTTGCAGCACCTGGTGCATACCAAGCCGAAGTTCCTAATAATTTGGTTAAAGTAGCTCCACCAACCATGGTAGCATCGCTAATTTCTTTTAATTGCTCAGCACTTAAAGTATTAGAAACGGGTACGCCATTTAAAGTAGCCAAACGAGTTAACGGAATCATGGTAGTATCGCCATGACCACCAATTACTGTTCCTTGAATATCGGCAGTTGGTTGGTTTAAAGCCATCCCCAAATAACCTTTAAAACGTGCACTATCTAATAATCCGCCCATTCCTATAATTCTATTTTTAGGCAAGCCAGTTGCTCTTAAAGCCAAGTAAGTCATGGTATCCATTGGGTTAGAAACTACCACTATAATTGCATTTGGTGAATGCTTTAACACATTTTCTGCTACAGTTTTTACAATGTTTGCATTGGTTCCTATTAATTCCTCACGCGTCATTCCTGGTTTACGAGGAATACCAGAAGTAATAACTACTACATCAGAATTAGCAGTTTTGCTATAATCATTTGTAGTTCCGCTAACGCGAGTTTTCATTCCTAATAAAGATGTTGTTTGGTAAATATCAAGTGCTTTACCTTCGGCAAATCCTTCTTTTACATCTAATAAAACCACTTCATCGGCTAATTCGCGATAAGCAATAACATCGGCTGTGGTTGCTCCCACTGCACCTGCTCCAATAACTGATACTTTTGTCATTTTTGTATTTATAATTAATTTTTTAGAAAACTAAAACTGTTTGAAATTGAACTGCAAAATTAAATGTAATGCACACCAATAAAAATGATTGTTTGCAGTTTTCAATTTGATAGTTCATTCATGATTGCCAATCAACTTTAAATAAAGCCTAAAAATAACTGTATTCGTATACATTATTATTTTTTATTTTTCCTTTATTGTTTATTGATTGATAGCTTTCTATAAGTCCTTTAACATTATAAGTATAGTGGTATGCTCTTTTCAGTTTTCCCTTGTAATAATATTGGTAATTGATTGTTTTTCCATCATTATATTCCGAAACATAACGTTTAATTTCTTGGTCTTTGTGGTTATAATAAAGTTGTTCAAGCGGGAAACTGTCTTTTGAATATTTTACTATTCTTCTTGAAGAATGTCCTTTGTTATCGTGTCCTTCAAAAATTTCTACAAAAGTACTATCAGAATTATATGTTCTTTTTTTACATATATTTTGTTGTGTAACTTTTTTTGTAACCTCACCAGTAGGTTCACAAGCATAACTATAAATTTTTTTCAACTTATTTTTGTTATTGTAATAAAGTGTTTCTTTTATACTGCCGTTGTCATAATAATAAAATTCGTTTCTGAAATATTGTTTGCCTTTTTTATTCAAACTAGTTGATGAGGCCAGCTTATTTTTATCGTTATAAGTATATTTAAAAGTCCAATATTTTTCATGTTTGTTATTAAAATACTGCAGTTCAATAATTTTTTTACTATCGTTAAATATGTATATTGAACTAAATGTATCTTTTCTATAAGCCGTCTCCATGCTGTCGTACCTTGCCGTATCAATTAAATGATAGGTTCTGGTTAAATAAATTTTACCTTTTTTATTGTATTTTTTATAAAAATAACCAACGCCATTTTTATCAATTGTATAAATTTCTTGGGTGTTTAATTGATTGGTTTTTGAATGAATAAATTTTGTTGTTACTTCTTTTACGCCTTGAGTTTTATAGTCATTATTTGCATGTAATAATCCTATATTATTTTCATAATTATAATTATTACTGAAGTCAAATGATGAGTTCCACTGCGCTTTTGAAAGATTATTTATAAATAAAAAAAGTATAACAATGCTTAGCTTTTTACCGAAGGTTTTATTTGAAATAGTCATAATTAATTGATTGGATTTTGGTAAACGAAAGTATCGCAATAATATTTTAAAAATAGTCAAAAAAAAACCGCCTTTTTAGGGGCGGTCTTTTTAAAACTAGTAATTTAGTTAATTGTTAGTTATTGATTTTTGATATTTTAACAATTTTAGTGTTGTCGCTTTGCGATATTTTTACAAAATACATGCCAGCAGGAATTCTATCTAAATCAGTAATCATAAAGTTAGTATTACCAACCAATGTAGTAATGGTTTGACTGTATACCGTTTTGCCATTTAAGTCATAAACTTCTAAGTGTGTTTCCTCATTTGTATTGGTAGAAACATTTACATGAATAGTTCCATTAAATGGATTTGGATATACTGATGCATCAAATCCTATTGCATCTTCAGTAGCTGATATATTAATTACTTTGCTATAATTAATGGTACCATCAAAATCAACTTGACGTAAACGATAGTATATAGTTTGTATTGCATTTTGTGTTGCAAAAGCAATGGCATCATTGTCATAAACCTGATACTGATTTACAGTATTGCTATTACCAGCACCTTTTACTTTTTCACCAATGGCAGTAAATGTTTTATTATTTGAACTGCGTTCAACAATAAAGTAATCGTTATTTACCTCACCAGCAGTTACCCAATTTAATTCAGCTTTTTCGTTTACACGTTTGCCATTAAAGGTAATTAGTTCTACTGGCAATGTTCCGCTACTACCTACACCAAATGCACTGAATGAAGTGATACCTGAGCGAGTTTGTGTATAAGGATTTGAACCAGAAGCCGCACCTGCAACATTGCTCATCCAAGTAGTTCCATTGTGGTAAGCTAAATAAGAGTTAGCACGTGTAAATCCAGTTAATTCATCTGCAGCATTCCATTGTAAAGTAATATTTGCATTACTTCCACCAGCCACTGCTTCATTTATAATCCATGATTTGCCAACTGCGTTTGCTATTATTTTAGTACCTGTAGGAGTAGATCCAGAATAAGTAGTAGTCACACTATCAATTACCCTAACTGTAAAGTTATCGGTAGTACCTGAATTGGTAAATACGATTCGATTAAATGATGCATTCCCAACTGGAATAGAAACGTTACCAGTTTTACCAGTTGAACCTATTCCGTTTATAATGGCCGAACCTGTTCCATTAGTTTTAACATAACTTGTAGTAGATCCAGCATTTGCATAAGCAGCAGTTCCTAATATTAAGTTATTATTTGACAATGAAACAATACCATTTGTTAAAACCAAAGAATCATTTAAAGTAACATCACCACCTAATGTTAAACCGGCAGCATTGTTCACTTGAACTTTAGCATAAGTACCTGTAGGAATAGTTTGTGCAGCACTACCAGTAAATATTAATTTACCATTTGAATTGGTAAATGAACCGTTATTAGTAATGTTTCCAAATACGCTTAATTGCGATGCGGCAACATTTAATGTTAAGCTTGCAGCACTTTGAATGGCAATATTATTGGCTTGTTGAGCATTTATTATAACTGGCATATTTGCCGATCCTGTTGGTATGGTAACATTGGTGGTAGCAGTAGGAATTTGAGGGCAACTCCAATTGGCAGTATTTGCCCAAGCATTGCTGATATCACCAACCCATGTTCCTGGGGTATTTACTGTTATTGCAATTGCACTAGATGTATCTACACAAACAGCACTTGCTACTCTTCGGAACCAAGTGTTTTGTAACAATGAACTTGGTGCATAACTAGCATTAGTATTTATACCAGAAGCATTTGCAAATCCGGCAGTAGCACTTGTGTTACTACTTTGCCATGCGTATTGATAAGTTGTGCTTGAATCAACCATAATTCTATCCAAATAAAGTGAAGTTCCGTAACCAGAATACATTTCAAACCTTACTTGAGTAGTTCCAGCTGGTAAAGCTACTTTTTTATTACACCATTGCGCTGCAGAAGGAGTAAAGTTTCCAGTTAAAAGTGCAGTAGTGATACCATTAATGGTATCAATAGTTGAAGATGAACCCCAAGATGTTAATCGAGTAAATCCTGAACCATTAGAAGTTAGAATTCTTAATGAATCGACATAACCTGCTCCATAATAGGCATGTGCTATATCAAATCTTAAACTATCACCTGCACTTGTTGGATTCATAATACGAGAATCCAAATCAGCATAATTACCAGCGGTAATATTATAATTATTAGCATAAATTGAACCAGCGGTTCCTGTTCTACCATAACTATTAACAGTTGAACTTAAAACAGCTAATGATCCTGAATTAGATGATATAGTAAAATTAGGTGATAATGCACCTCCATTAAATTCCTCAGTAAATCTGTTAAATGTAGCAACTGCTCCACCTGTTGGAGTTGAACCAGTTAATGAAGCAGGCGATGAACCAACACAGATCAATGATGCACCAGCAATGGTATTGTTTGCAAGTGTAGCAGCGGGAGTAAGTTTAATTGCATTGCTCGAATCTACACAAGTTCCAGAGGTTGTTACACGTCTGAACCAAACATTTGAGGTAATAGCACCTGAGGTATAATTTGCAGTTGTAGATGTACCTGTAGCATTTGCAAATCCAATATTTGAACCAGAAGTACTTGCTTGCCATTGGTAAGTATAAACTCCACTTCCACCAGTTACTGTTCCACCTGTAAGGGCTGCAGTTAATCCATTACAAATTGTTTGGGTAGCTCCAGAGGTATTGTTGGCAAGTGCAGGATTAACAGTTACCGAAATGGCAGCCGATGTATCTTTACAAGCGCCACTGTTTATTACTCTTCTAAAATAGGCATTTGCTGTAAGTGCACTCGAAGTATAATTAATGGCATTATTAGTTAATGGCGCTGCGCTAAATCCAGCTATTGAACTGGTATTGCTTCTTTGCCAAATATAAGTATATGTTCCATTTCCACCTGCAGGTGTGCTACCAGTTAAAGTGGTTGGCACCATACCCGAACAAATGGTTTGGGCTCCTGAAGCTGTATTGCTTGTAATGGTTGGATTAACGGTAACAGCAATGGCAGCACTTGAATCTACACAAGCACCAGAAGTTAAAATTCTTCTAAACCAAGTAGAAGCTGTTAATGAACCAGCATTATATCCTATTAAATTATTAGTTCCAGTAGCGTCAGCAAATCCAGCAGATGAACTGGTGGTGCTGCTTTGCCATAAGTAATTAAAAGTTCCTGTTCCACCTGTAGGAGTAGAACCTGTTAATGCACTTGTAGCTGAACCAGAACAAATGATTTGAACACCTGTAGCAGTATTATTAGCTAAAGTAGGATTCACAGAAACTTGAATAGCACTAGAAGTATCTACGCATGTTGCACTTACAATTCTTCTAAACCAAGTATTGGTAGTAATAGCTGCAGGAGAATAGTTAATATTATTGTTAGTTCCTGTAGCAGCTGTAAAACCAGCTGTTGCACTGGTAGTGCTTTTTTGCCATGAGTATGCATATGGAACAACGGAATCAATAATTATTCTATCAATATAAAGTGAAGTTCCATATCCTGA
>CAMCQX010000009.1 GCA_945876985.1 Chitinophaga pinensis | reverse complement strand
ATTTTAGTTGATAGTTTGAGCTTCATGTCTTTTACACGAGCTATCTCATCATCCTTATATTTTATAATTGCATCTTTACTTTGCAATTCTGTTGAATACTGATGCTTTAGAGAGCTTTCAAGATTTTGCTTTTCTAGTTCTTTGGTCTTTAAATCATTTGCTAAAGAGTCTCTTTCTTTTTCTATTTTTTGAACAGCTTCCGTAACTTTAAGTTTGGTCTCTAATTCAGCCTTCTGTATTTTAGATAACATTTCAGCAATTTCAGCAGTTTTATCTGCTAACTGTAAGGAAAGATCTTGTTGATTTTTAGCTTGCAGTGCTATTATTTCTTTGTCCTTTTTTACTAAATTTTCTTGCAATGAATTTCTAAGATTCGCTTCAGCCAGTTTAATGGCATTTTCTTTTTCTTTTTCAGCAATGGCTAATCGCTGTTGTATTTCTTCTTCAAATCTGTGGTCTCTAACCTGCTTTAAGATATCGGCAAAACCAGCTTCATCTACTTTAAATACTTTATTACAATGTGGGCAAATAATTTCGTTCATATATTTAATTTGTTTTTATTTTAGTTGTTTTTTGTTGTATAACGGATTAGGGCTTGGCAAAGGGGGCGATTTCGGAGACGAAAATTGTCTGACACCATCGAATACGTTAGCTAACGGATACAAAGATTCATTTAAACACAGAGCCGCCAATTTCTTGTAAGTGCTGTTACCAGCATTTATTATCCAAGTCCCTCAGGTATTGCTAAATTGTCAATTACATCGTCTCTTTCGCAGTTTTTTATGTAAAAATAAAATGTTGAATCAATAATTTTTATTGAACTAGTACTATTATCATAATCAAAAATAGGAGGTGAGATTCCTTTTGAAATTTGAGAAGAAACTAAGTTTTTAAGAAAATAACCCATATCAGATGGTCTTACATCATCTGGTCTATGATGTAGATTCTTTATTTGTTCTTGTAATGGTTTTCTTTTTAACCCTTGTATAATATTTTCCATTGTTTCTTGAAATAATACTTTAACAAAGTAATATGGGATATACAATGGAGTTTCTTGTGAACTACGGGCTTTTTGTTCTATAAAACTTTCTAAACATCTTATGTGTCTACTTGAATAATCTTCAAGTTTTTTTCTAATTGCATCATCAACATTTGTTCTAGATATTTCCAAAAGTATATCTTGTGTTTCATTCACACGGGCAACATAACAGGATTCTTTGCAGATTTCTTGAAACACACCTACGCTGTCAAAACAACTGTCAATTATATAATCAACAACATTTTCCAAACTAACATTAAGTAATGGCAAACCTTCAATTACTATTCTTTTCAGGTCAGATTTTTCCCAAGGTTCTACAGGAACCTCAATGAGTCTATCTACAAGGTCACCGTTAAATTGCGCCAACCTATTTTTCTCTCGCCAAATACCCAAAATGATGAAAAGTATATTATAGTCTTCAAAAATCCGTAAATCAATCGCTAGTTGTTTTTGAACTTCTTCATTTAGATAATGAAAGTTTTCAAGAATAATTCTCTTGTTAAATTTTATGCTTCTCAAGAGTTCTGAAAGGTCTTGGGCTAGTGCCAAATTAAAATCAATAATTTTATATGATTTCCCTGTTTCGTTTTCTTTAGTAACAGATGCTTCAGTCTCTGCATCTGCACCACCAAAGAATGGGATACGGACTTTGGCTTTGAGCCCAACTTTTGCTTCACCTCCTATAGTTGTTGTAATTTCTGCTGATTCAAGTATTTCAACATCTAATTGTCTTGCAATTGAATTATAAATGTCCAGGGTTGATGCCGAAGGAGAACAGTTAACTTTTATATAATCCGCCTCTTTTAAGTGCTTATTTGTTAATGAAGTTTTACCTTGTTTAGAAGCTCCATAAACGATTATATGTTTGTTTTTTTGCAAGCCTTTAGTGAAGGCTTCATCAACATTTTTTCTTTCAATGTAGGTGTCAATTAATTCGTTCGATACTCCGTAAACTTGATTTGTTAATCTCATATTGTCTGTTTTTATAATTGCTGGTAACTTGTTTATTTGGATGCGTTATGCAACCTTTTAACTACAATTTTGGAATAAGGATGCATTTTTATTTAATTTTCAAATATACTTTTATTTATTATTTGTAAGAATAACTAAAACGTTCAATATTATATTTGGTACTAAATTACTTTTCTACAATCCTTTTGCATGACTTCATTATTTTGGGGGGCTTTAAACAGATAAATCAACCGTTGGGATAAATTAGCACTGTTTTAGCACTGTTTTTTGTTAAAAAACTGATAATCAATAGCAATCGGAGTATCCCTAACTCTCCGCCAGTAGTAATACAAAACAAATCAAAAGCCCGTAAAACTCAGTGTTTACGGGCTTTTTTGTTTTAAAATCATTAATAAGTATAATTTTGATGAATTGACCGATATCTTTATAAAAAATAATTATTCAAAACGTCCTTTATACTTTCATAAGTATTTAAATTAGTCATATTCTTTTTAGTAAAATGCTGCCATTCAACTTTAGTAATATTTTCTTCTTCTTGAGGAACCAAAAGTCCATTAAAAGTAGTATTCATTTTATACCAAAAAGTTCGTTTTAAAATATATTTATCCTTAAAAAAATAAGTGTGATAACTTTTACAAACTAAATATTCAATAGAAAGTCCGTTTACAGCACACTCCTCCTCTACTTCTCTTAAAGCTGCAATTTCAGGTGTTTCACCTAAGTCAATTTTACCCTTTGGTAAATCCCAAACACCTAGTCTTTCTATTAAAAGCAAATCATTATTACTGTTAAAAACCAAACCACCAGCCGCTTCAATTAATTTATAATTATTTGCAAAAAGTTGAAATACCAATTCCACATCTTCACAAATTAAAATAATTCCTTTAAAATCAATGCTTTTAGCACTTTGTATTAAACTATCAAAAATAGTTTTATTAAAAAAAATAGTTTCTAAATCATCATCAATATTTAATTTTGAATTGGTAATAAAGAATGGCTTATCATTTATAAAAATTTTATACATTTGTAAATATGAATTTAAGCAATACTGCTGCTGAAAAAATAGCTATTTATCTTTTGCAAATAAATGCAATTAAATTGAAACCCAATGAACCTTTTACATGGGCAAGTGGTTGGAAAAGTCCAATTTATTGTGACAATCGTATTTCCCTTTCACATGTTGAAGTAAGAAATTTTATCAAAATTGAATTGGCAAATTTGGTGCAAAATAATTTTAAAAACATTGATGCAATTATAGGAGTAGCTACCGCTGGAATTGCTCCAGGTGTTTTAGTAGCTGATGCATTAAACTTACCATTTGGATACGTACGTTCTGAAGCTAAAAAACACGGAATGGGTAAACAAATTGAAGGTGATATTATAAAAGGATCAAATGTAGTTGTGATAGAAGATTTAGTATCTACCGGGAAAAGCAGTTTGCAAGCAATTGATTCTTTAAAAGATTTTGGCTGCAATGTTTTAGGATTAGCAAGTATATTTACATACGCATTTGACGAAGCTCAAAATGCATTTGACAAAATAAACTGCCCATATTTATCATTAAGTAATTATCCAACATTAATAGACTTAGCAGTAAAAAAAGAAATAGTAAAACCTGAAGAACTAAGCAAATTAAATGAATGGCGTAAAAGTCCTTCAACTTGGATGCAATAAAACATAAAAAATAACGTGAAATTTTCAAAAAATCCTTTAAAAACAAGCTATGCAATTTGGTTTGGTTTATGGACTGTTGTAACATTTACAGTTTTATATCCATTTATTCGATATGCCTTAAGCAATCCTAAACGATATCCTTTAGGTCATAAAATTAGAAGAATATGGGGTAAAGTATTATTAGTTACAGGATTTGTAAAAGTTATTCAAATTATTGAAGAGCCATTTGATACCTCAAAACCTTTTATTATATGTCCTAATCATACCTCTCAACTTGATATTGTAACCTTAACAGTAAAATTAAATCAACTAGATTTTAGTTTTATGGCAAAAAAAGAATTGGAAGAAATTCCAGTTTTTGGTATTTGGTTCAGAACAATAGATATAGCCGTTGATAGAAAAAATGCAAGAAAAGCAGCTGAAGCATATAAAAAAGCAACTCATTTTTTTGAAAGTGGACGTAGTTTAGTTATATTCCCAGAAGGAACTATTTCAAATCAGGTTCCTAAATTGATAAAATTTAAAGATGGTCCATTTAGAATGGCTATTGAGAAACAAATAGATCTTTTGCCCGTTACCATTATAGGCAATTGGAATGTATTACCTGATCAAGGAGTTTTTGAAGGTAAACCAGGAAAAGCATATCAAATTATTCATAAACCAATTTCAACTGAAGGATTAACTTTAGATGATACTGAAATGCTTAAAAACAAAGTGTTTCAAATTATTGAAAATAAACTAAAAGAATACAATCATGGAAATTAATATAGACATTATCAATAAACTTTCGGATTTAGCAAAACTGAATTTTTCAGAAAACGAGAAAGTAAATTTAGAAAAAGACATGAACCAAATTATTTCTTTTTTTGAAAAAATGAATGAAGTAAATACTGATAATATTGAACCATTAATATTTATGACTGATGAAGAAAACATTTTGCGTTCAGATGAACCCAAAAGTTTAATTACACATCAAGAAGCATTATTAAATGCACCTGCTAAGGATTCAGATTACTTTAAAGTACCTAAGTTTTTAGATAAATAATAAAACATTTTCAAATCTGAAACTTCAAATATTTTCCATCTATCAAATTAGATAAAACAATTACAAGTAAATTAATTTTATTGCAAAAAATAAAAACTACAAATGGCAAGTTTAGTAATTGATATTAACAAAATTGGTAAAACATATAAAATTGGTGAAGTAGTTGTAAATGCTTTAGAAACGATAGATTTAAAAATAGAAAAAGGAGAATATGTTGCATTAATGGGTCCATCGGGTTCTGGAAAATCAACATTAATGAATATATTAGGTTGCTTAGATACGCCAAGCAGAGGCAGCTACAAACTAAATGGAATTGACGTGAGTCATATGACAGATAATGAACTAGCTGAAATTAGGAACAAAGAAATTGGTTTTATTTTCCAAACATTTAATTTATTACCTCGAAACAGTTCACTTGAAAATGTAGCATTACCATTAGTATATGCAGGTATAGGAAAAACCGAAAGATTAGAAACAGCAAAAAAAGCGTTAGTAAGCGTTGGACTTGGCGATAGGGTTGAACATAAACCCAATGAATTAAGCGGTGGACAGCGCCAACGTGTTGCCATTGCAAGAGCATTGGTTAATAAGCCTGCCATTATTTTAGCAGATGAGCCAACAGGAAATTTAGATACAAAAACTAGTCATGAAATTATGGATTTATTAGAAGAAATTCATAAAAAAGGGAACACCGTAATTATTGTTACTCACGAAGAAGACATAGCAAAAAGAGCTAAAAGAATAGTTAGGCTAAGAGATGGAATAGTAGAAAGTGATACTATAAGTTAAAGTGTGCAACTGAAATAAAAATTCCCTTCAAACTGGTTTTTTAAATCAATATTTTCTTTAAACAACCCAAAAACACTAGAACCACTTCCACTCATACTGGCATATATTGCTCCATTATCATAGAGTTTTTCTTTCAATTTTTTTATTTCAGGATGATTCAAAAAAACTGATTTTTCAAAATCATTTTCAATTAAACTTTTCCATTTTTCAACGGAATTTTTAATTAAATCCTTTAAAGAAGTTTGTTGTTCACCACGTATATAAACATTTGAAAAAGCCTCGGCAGTACTTACATGAATATTAGGATTAATCAATACAAAAAAGTATCCTTTTAACGACAAATCTATTGTTTCAATAACTTCACCTTTACCCTTTGCAAAGCTTGGAGTATTTTCAATAAAGTATGCACAGTCACTTCCTAAAATTGCTGCGTATTCCTTTAGTTTTTGTATTGAAATATTTAATTTAAAATGTTCATTCAACATTTTTAAAGCAAATGCAGCATTGCTACTACCACCTCCCAAACCAGCACCCATTGGAATATTTTTTAACAAATAAAAATCAATAGGTTTTAATTCAAAATCTTTTGCTAATAAATGATAAGCTTTTACAATTAAATTTTGATTGCTATCGCCATCAATTGATAATCCAAAAGAGTGGAAATTGACTTGGTTAATGGCATCATTCTTTCCAGGTATTAATTCCAAGCAATCATTCAACGGAATTGAATAAAATACCGTTTCCAAATTATGAAAACCATCATCACGTTTATTTAAAATGTGAAGACCTAAATTTATTTTACAGTTTGAAAAAGCTATCATTTTATTTTAAAATTCTACTATCAATATTCATGTCAACAAAGTTTTCAATTTCAAGTTTAAAAAAATCTTTATGCAATGAATTTATTAATAAATTACATTCCAATGGCATAATTGCAGATGGAACTTTCAATGCCAATGTTTTATTACTTTTCAACCAATTATTTCCAATAACTTTTAAAGAATCGGGACTAGGAACTTGCTGCCAATTGGCTGGTAAATCATTCAAAGTAATTATTTCAATTTTCACCTTGCTATCTAATTTCAAAGTTAACAAACTGGTTTGAATTGTTTTTGTAATACCACTGGCATTGCAAGCAAATTCAAGCATGGCCAAAGATGGACTATAAGACGAATATAACATTGCATTACCAACAGTATTCCATCTTCCTCCATATATTTTAGCACCTTGACCACTTAAGTCACTAATAAATTTCTTTAAACCAAATCTATAAATATGCATTTTAACTATTAAGAAAAAACGCCATGTTCAATTCTACCCAAAACATCAGAAACCATTTTTACTCCAAAACTTGTATCCAATAAATCTAAAGGTTTTTGATTGCCTAATGCATAATTAGGCGTTTGAAACCATTGTTTAATTGCATCTTCATCTGAAAATATTTGGTAAGCTTTAGCATAAACATGAGCCATTTCTATGGTTTGTTCTGATGTATAAATATCTAAAGGTGATGTTTCCTTAATACGCTGAAAATTACGTGTGCTCATGTGTAAAAGTTCGCAAATTTTTTCTTGCGTTATTCCAAACTTTGCAGCCATATTAGTAACTGACTGCTTTAACAAACCATTTCTGCTCAATTTCACTAAATCCATTTCATTTTGAAAATGAGAGGTTAAATTTAAAATTGATAAAAGAGGATTTTGAGCTGGATAAAAAGAAGCAATAGGTTCTTCAACAGTCATTGAATGTTCAATATTATTGTTTGTTTTTACTGTTCGAGTTGATTTATACGTTTTTCCCACCCACAACATTACGACATTTTTTTCGAATAAAAAATTTTTTGTCGTATTATTTCATTTTTTCTCTTTTTTGTAAGAAAGTTAAAATAATATGATTAAAGTTATCTTGAATGGCTGCATCCACAAAATCAACTTTAAGTTGGGCGCATTTTAGTTTTATTTCTTCTTTAAAATTTTCAAACATTTTCTTGTAATCATTACTCACTAAGTTAGGAAAAATTTTTAGCTTTTCTCCTGTTTCACTGTCAATAAATAGATAAGGTCGTTTTGAAAAATCAAAATCAATTTCAAACTTTTTATCTTGAACATGAAACAAAACAACTTCATGTTTACAATATTTCAAATGTTGCAATGCCTCAAATAAAGTTTCCATATTTTCTGTACTAAACATATCAGTAAAAATGATAATCATGGAACGTTTTTGAATACTTTCAGCAATTTGGTGTAAACCAACTGCCAATTTACTTCCAGCATTTACATTTTTTGCGGCATTTAATTTATTCAATTCATTAAAAATCATTTTTACATGAACCGAACTTGATTTTGCGGGTGATTGAAAAACAATTTCATCATTTAAAATACTTAAACCAACAGCATCACGTTGTTTTTTGAGCATATAAGTAATACATGCAGCTGAATAAGTGGCAAAATTAATTTTACTCATTCCATCCTTTGGAAAATACATAGAAGCTGAATTATCAATGACCATATAGCACCTCAAATTAGTTTCTTCCTCATACCTTTTGGTATAAAGTTTTTCTGTTCTACCAAAAAGTTTCCAATCAATATGTTTGATACTTTCACCAGAATTATACTGCCTATGTTCGGCAAATTCAACGCTAAATCCATGAAATGGACTTTTATGTAAGCCCGTTATAAAACCTTCTACCACTTGTTTGGCAAGCAATTCTAAGTTACCAGTTTCAAGTAAATTATGTTCTGTGATGATATTTTCCAAGGTTTGTAAAAATAAAAAATCCCTTCAAATATTTAAAGGGATTTTTAGAAAAAATTATTGTTAATTTTTATGCCAATTGTGCATCCAATTTGCCAGCCAAAATATGTTTTGGAACTGCACCAACTTGTTTATCTACTAATTTTCCATCTTTAAAAAACAATAAAGCAGGAATACTCATAATACCAAAATCAGTTGCTATTTTAGGATTGTTATCTACGTTAACTTTACCCACTACAGCTTTACCATCATATTCTTTTGCTAATTCGTCAACTACCGGACCTACCATGCGGCAAGGACCACACCACTCCGCCCAAAAATCAACTAAAACTGGAACTTTTGAGTCTAAAACTAATTCTTGAAAATTAGCGTCTGTTATTTCTAATGCCATAATTTATCTATTTATTTTTTTTATAATATTTATTGTTACGCAATTTAAAACCCAAATTTAAAAATACAAACAAAATGTCAGTCTTTAATTTTTAGGTTTAGTATTTAAGCATTTATAATTTAATTCAATTTATAAGTTAGACCTAAATCATCCAAAATTTGAAGCATTTCATTCGTTAACGAAACTTTATATTTACTAGATCGCATGCTAATTGCCATTTGTTCTTTTCGGTTTGTTACTATAAAATTAAGGGAAGCAGTTCCATCATTTCCTTTTATTTTATCAAAAATTAAACTGATGAATTGATCATCTAATCTTTCTAAATCTATTTCTACACTTATATTTTTAATATACTTTTCTCTTACATCCGTAAGCATTTCAATAGATGAAATTTTAAATTCAAAATCATCTTCTTTGCCCCATCTGTTATCAACTCTACCTTTTATGTATAAATAGTATCCTGCTTCTAAATATTTTTTATAATTCAAATAGTTTTCGCCAAATAACGGTATTTCAATAAATCCACTAAAATCTTCAATAATAAAACTACCAAATGGTTTTCCTGCTTTGCTCATTCTATGGTTTGCAGAAGCAACCACGCCAGCAACCTTCAATTCAACTCCTTTTAACGCTTTCAATTCCTTCAACTCCACCAAAGGATGTGATGATAATTTATCAATTTCTACTTTAAAAGGATCTAAAGGATGACCTGAAAGATAAATTCCTATTACTTCTTTTTCTTTCTTTAACTGTTCCATTAAACTCCAGGTTTCAGCTGCAGGAATAATAGGTTCTGGTAAACTTACAGATACCCCACCACCAAATAAACTTTGTTGGTTTGCATTTTCATTAGCTTGCAAAGCATTGCTAAACTTAATGGCTTTTTCTATGATACTAGCATCTTCATTTGCTGAAAAATATTGAGCTCTATGTGTTCCCTCAAAACAATCAAAAGCACCGCCAAAAACCAATCCTTCTAATGTTTTTTTAGTAACTGATCTTAAGCTTACTCTTTTAGTTAAATCAAAAATACTTTTATAGGTACCTGTCTTTTTTCTTTCTGCTATAATTTCCTCAACGGCAGCTTCACCAACGCCTTTAATGGCTGCTAAACCAAAGCGTAATTCGCCTTCTTTATTTACCGAAAACTTCACTTCCGATTTATTTACATCTGGTCCAAAAATATTTAATCCCATTCTTCTGCATTCTTCCATAAAGAAAGAAATTTGATCAATATCACCTGATGCATTATCTAAAGTGGCAGCCATAAATTCAGCAGGATAATGAGTTTTTAAATAGGCAGTATGGAAAGCAACATATGCATAACAAACTGAATGCGATTTATTAAAAGCGTATTGGGCAAAAGCTTCCCAATCTTTCCAAATTTTCTCTAATTTATCAGTAGGATGCCCATTTGATGTGGCACCTTCAATAAATTTGCTTTTCATTTTATCCAAAGTTTTGATATCTTTTTTTCCCATTGCTTTTCGCAATGTATCGGCATCACCTTTGGTAAAATTTCCAATTTTTTGTGACAATAACATCACCTGTTCCTGAAAAACGGTAACACCATAAGTAGGCTCCAAATATTCTTGCATTTCAGGCAAATCATATTCTATTTTTTCATTGCCATGTTTTCTATTTATATAAGTTGGAATATAAGCAATTGGACCTGGCCTGTATAATGCATTCATTGCTACCAAATCATTAAAAGTATCAGGTTTTAAATCTTTTAAATGCTTTTGCATTCCAGCACTTTCAAACTGAAAAACAGCATTGGTATCACCTTTTTGAAAAACTGTTTCATAGGTTTTTTGATCATCTAAAGGAATATCTTCTAAGTTAATTTCAATGTCATGATTTTCCTTTATAAACCTCAGCGTATTTTTTAAAATTGTTAAGTTTTTTAAGCCTAAAAAATCCATTTTAATGACACCAGCATCTTCAATTACTTTACCTTCAAATTGGGTAACCAATAAATCAGAATCTTTTGCAACTGCAACAGGAATTAAATCGGTTAAATCGCAAGGAGCAATAATTAAACCAGCAGCATGAACGCCAGTTCCTCTTACCGAACCTTCTAATTTTTCTGCTTCTTTTAATACTTTACTTTGTAAATCTGATCCTTCATAAATTAATCGAAGTTTTTTTACATTTTCAATATCATCTCCCTCTAAACCTTCTTTTTCTTTTAAACTTTTTTCACCATCTAAAGGAGCATGAAGCAACCTTACTAATTTTACACCAGGTTTTGACGGAACTAATTTTGCTAAAATATTTGCATCTGCTAATGGTAAATCTAAAACGCGCGATACATCTTTTATACTTGACTTAGCAGCCATAGTTCCATAAGTGATAATTTGAGCAACTTGATTTCTACCATATTTTTGAATCACATAATCAATTACTTTTTGTCTTCCAACATCGTCAAAATCTGTATCAATATCGGGTAATGATTTCCTATCAGGATTTAAAAATCTTTCAAAAAGTAGTTCGTATTTTATTGGGTCAATATTGGTTATTTCAGTACAATAAGCTACTACACTTCCAGCTGCCGAACCACGACCAGGACCAATAAAAACGCCTAAATCTCTACCCGCTTTTATAAAATCCATTACAATTAAAAAGTAGCCAACAAAACCCATTGTTTCGATGGTTAGTAATTCAAAATTAATTCGTTCCTCAATGGCAGGAGTTACTTCAGAATAACGTCTTCGGGCGCCTTCCCATGTTAAGTGGCGCAAGTATTGGGCTTGGGTTTGAAACTCAGTTGGAATTTCAAAATTGGGTAATAAAACTTCTCGCTTTAAATCGAGCGTTTCAATTTTACTTACTATTTCATTGGTATTATCAATGGCTTGAGGAATATCGCTAAAAAGCGTACTCATTTCCTCGGTAGTTTTAAAATAAAACTGATCGTTTGCAAATGCAAATCTTCGGCCTTTTACACTTACATCATCGTCTGAAAAATCCTTGTTACTTGGTGTGCTTTGCAATGAACCCGTGTTTACACATAATAAAATATCGTGTGCATTGGCATCCTGCTGATCTACATAATGTGAATCGTTTGAGGCAATCACTTTCACATTATATTTTGCTGCAAACTTCATCAAAACTTCGTTCACAATATTTTGTTCTTTAATATCATGACGTTGCATTTCTACATAGTAATCTTCACCAAAAATATCTAACCACCATTTGAATTCTTTTTCAGCTTCAGCCTCTCCTTTTTTCAGAATAGTTTGTGGAACCATTGCCCCAAGGCAACAAGTAGTAGCAATTAATCCTTTGTGGTATTTTAAAATTAATTCCTTATCTATTCTTGGATATTTTCCATACATGCCTTCCATGTATCCAAGCGAACATATTTTAATTAAATTTTGGTAGCCTTCTGCATTTTTTGCCAATAATAATTGATGGTAACGTTTATCCTTGTCATCTTTTGTAAAAGCACGTTTTGTTCTATCATTTACCACATAAAACTCACAGCCAACAATTGGTTTTACTTTTAAAGAACCATCATCGTTTTTATGTTTATATGCTTCCGCAACAAATTGAAATGCGCCAAACATATTGCCATGATCAGTAATGGCAATAGCAGGCATATTGTCTTTGAGTGCTTTTTTGTATAAATTACCAATTTCTGCCGCTCCATCGAGCAACGAAAATTGGGTGTGAACATGTAAATGTGAAAACTGCATCTTTTAAAAATAGTCTGCTAATTTACACTAACATTTATATTGAAAACACATTGTTGAAAAAGAAAATTGAACTGACTGATTACATTGAATGTTTAAAAAAGTTATCAACGAAAAAGAAAATTTTGAATGTTGAATTTTAAATTTTGAATGATATAAAAAATGAAACCAAATCATTAAAGTGTGATACTGTTATATATTTTTTAAAAAACACGTAACTTAAAATGTTGCCTGTTTTGTTCTGTTCTAAAAAACACTAAACCAATAAAAAACAAATCAACGGTTTGGTAAACATCATTATTTTGTTTTATTTCCTCCCAAGCCTTTGTCATTCTTGGGCTCCAATATATATCGTCAAATATAAAAACGGAATCATTGTGTGCCAATGGCAATGCTTTATAAAAATATTCCATGGTGGCTTCGTATGTGTGATTTCCATCTATAAAAAACATATCAATGGTTTCGTAATTACTTAAAACATCATCTAATTTTACATTGAAATTTCCTTCAATTGAGTTAACATATTTTGATAATTCTAATGTTTCAAATTGTTTTAAAGCAACTTTTCTTACATCGTTAATTCCTTCAATGGTAGTAAAATTTGTTTCCTCAAATGGGTAGTTTTCTTTTATTGCTGATGCAATATAACTGGCTGTAATTCCAAGCGAAGTACCTAGTTCTATGATATTTTTATACTTATACTTTAAAACAATTTGATGAATAATTTGAGCAATTCTAGCAGGTTTTAAATGCGCTTTTGCTAAATGTTTTACTACTTTTTTAGTTTCAGTTGATAGTATATTGCTACCAGCACCCAAATCGGAATAAGATACAATTTCATTGTTTTTTAAAAGATTTGTTCTACAGTTTTCAATGACTTTAAACTTTAAATGATGCTTTTGTTTTTTAATGGCAGTTTGGTACAAATCAAAAACAAAAGGCGAATGCAATACATCAATCAATGTAGAAGTTAAATAATGTTGTATAAAATTTTTAAAGTAATGTAATTTCAAATGATTAGCTTTTTTTCAAATATAAAAATTACAATCCTAACAAAAACTCAATCGTATCAACATTATCGGCATAATCCCAAAGTTCGGGTTGTTGGGTTTTACCAAAACGAATATTTACTCCCAAATCTATTTTACTTACTACGCATTGAATTTCGTCTTTGCGGTTTTCAATCATTGCTTTAATATCATCAATATTTTCGTAATATTCGTAAAAAATACTTGCCAAAGGCGATGAAAAACTTTTGTCTTCTTTTAAATTTATCAATCCGTTTTCTAAAAAATCATCTTGATTCAAAAGCCAAATAGATTTATGGTACATCAAATTATTGGCATATTTGTTATGGTTTAAATACAAATCGTAATCTTTGGTGTTTTCAAAAAACAAAGCCATATCAAAACCTTTTGGAAGATACAACTTACTCACATTGCGGCAGCCCAAACCAAAATAAGTAAAAATGTCTTTTGCCAATAATTTCATTTCATCATTGGTTTCATTGCCCGTTAAAACGGCAATGCTATTTCTGTTTTTACGTAAAATATTAGGAACCTTACTAAAATAATGTTCAAAATAACGGTTGCTATTATTGCTGCCTGTGGCAATAACCGCATCGTATTTCTCCAACTTTTCATCGTTTAATAAAGTTATTCTATCGGCAAAAGCAGGTTCAATTTGCAGCAATGCGGCCACAATAAATTTAGGCAAAATTTTATCATCGCTACTTAATTTAACCAAAGCATGATGACCAGAAAGTAACACACAAATTAAATCGTGGAGACCCACTAACGGAATATTTCCTGCCATAATAATGGCAACGGTTTTGGAATTTTGAGGTTTTTCAAAATCATATTTTGCCGTCCAATCATTTATTTTTTGCTCATTTAAAGCATCGGCCCAAGCTTGTAAAGCCATTCTTTGGCTTTCCTCTGTGAACCACTGATTGTATAAATAGGCCTCAACTATAGCCTTATGTGCATTATTAGCAGCATCTTGTAAAAAATGTCCTAGTTGAATAAAAGCTTCTTTGCGTTGTTGAAAAGTCATGTAATTTAGAACGATTCTATTTTTAGTTTTGAGGGAACAAAACTAATCTTGCAGTAGTTAAATACAATAACAAAAA
>CAMCQX010000008.1 GCA_945876985.1 Chitinophaga pinensis | reverse complement strand
TAATTCAATTACGAATATTACTAAACCTCCACCACCAGTAGACAATTTGAAATTAAATTCATCCCAAAATGCAATAGGTAATCGTGCAATAATTCCAATCATTATGATTAATGAAATACCATTACCAATACCTTTATCTGTTATTCTTTCACCTAACCACATTACAAACATAGTACTAGCAGTTAAAATAACCATAGAACTAAATGTGAACATAAAGTCTGATAAAACATCAGGTGAAATAATCGCAAGAGGATTATTGTTTTTTAAGTTTATAACAAAACCATATGATTGAACAACAGTAATTGCAATTGTTAAATAACGAGTAATTTGGTTGATTTTTCTTCTACCATCTTCTCCTTCTTTCTGCATTCTTTGAAATGAAGGTAAAGCCAATGATAATAACTGAACAACAATTGATGCACTAATATAAGGCATTATACCTAAAGCAAAAATAGAAGCTCTACCAAATGCTCCACCAGCAAACATATTAATGATACCAAATAATCCACCATCTGCTTGAGTAGTGTCAAGTAAATTAGGATCAATGCCAGGTAAAGTTACGTAGCTACCAATTCTATATACTAACAACAGCCAAAATGTGATTTGAAGTTTGTATCTTAAATCATCAATTTTCCAAATGTTTTTTAAAGTATCAAAAAGTTTTTTCATATATTAAATTTTAGCTATTGAACCTCCAATTGCTTCTATCGCTTTTTGAGCTGAAGCAGAAAAAGCATGTGCTTTAATATCTAAAGCAATATTAATTTCACCTCTACCTAATATTTTAACAAGGCCATTTTTACTTACAACACCATTAGCAACTAATATGTCAAAATCAATTGATTTCAAATTCTTTTCAGTTGCAATAAGTTGTAATTTATCAAGATTAATACCTACGTATTCTACTCTATTGAAATTTTTAAAACCTACTTTAGGTAAACGTCTATATAATGGCATTTGACCACCTTCAAAACCTCTTTTTGTACTTGTACCACTTCTAGAGCCGGCACCTTTATTACCACGAGCTGCAGTTCCACCTTTTCCACTTCCTTCTCCTCTACCTATTCTTTTTCCTTCTTTTTTTATTGAACCAGCTGCTGGCTTTAAATTATGTAAATTCATAAATTTATGTATTTAAACGTTTTCAACTTTTAACAAATGAGCAACTTTATTGATCATACCTAATACAGCAGGTGTGCCTTCAACTTCACGTGATTGGTTAAGTTTAGAAAAACCTAAAGCTTTTATTGTACGCTTTTGATTTTCTGGTCTATCAATAATACTTTTTATGTATGTAATTTTTACTATGGCCATTATTTTATTCTCCTCCGTTAAATACTCTCTTCATTGAAATACCACGAGTATTAGCAATTGTATAAGCATCACGCATATTCAATAAAGCATCAACCGTAGCTTTTACCACATTGTGAGGATTAGATGATCCTTTAGATTTAGCAAGTACATCTGTAACACCAGCACTTTCTAAAACAGCTCTCATTGCACCACCTGCAATAACACCAGTTCCATGAGCAGCAGGTTTTAAGAATACTCTTCCTCCACCGTATTTACCAGTTTGTTCGTGAGGAATAGTACCTTTAAGAACGGGAACTTTTAATAAATTCTTTTTAGCATCTTCAACACCTTTTCTAATAGAATCAGTTACTTCGTTAGCTTTACCTAAACCGTATCCAATTACACCATTTCCATCTCCAACAACAACTAAAGCGGAAAAGCTAAAAGTACGTCCACCTTTTGTAACTTTCGCTACACGGTTAATTGAAACTACTCTTTCTTTAAGCTCGATTTCGCTTGATTTTACTCTTTTTATATTTTCTGTAGACATAATATTTATTGTTTTATTTTACATTGAATAAATTCAAAATAAAAATATAAAAGCAATTTAAAATTTCAAACCTCCTTCTCTAGCACCATCAGCTAAGCTTTTGATACGTCCATGGTATAAATATCCATTTCTGTCAAAAACTACTTCACTAATTCCTGAAGCTATTGCTTTTTGAGCTAAATCTTTACCAACTATACTGGATAATTCTACTTTACAAATATTTTCAGTTATTGCTCTAGAAGAAGATGATACTAAAGTTTTACCAGTAATATCATCAATAATTTGAGCATAAATAGCTTTATTACTTCTAAAAACAGATAAGCGAGGTTTTTGAGTAGTACCTTTAATACGACCACGTATTCCTTTTTTTACTCTAATTCTGCGTAATTCTTTTTTGGTTGCCATTAATTATATTATTTAGATGCTGTTTTACCCGCTTTTCTTCTAAGAACTTCACCAACAAACTTGATACCTTTGCCTTTGTAAGGTTCAGGAGCTCTTAGTGCACGAATTTTTGCAGCTACTTGACCAATCAATTGTTTATCGGCACTTTCTAAGGTAATGATTGGGTTCTTACCTTTTTCAGTTTCAGTTTTAATTGTAATTTCTTTTGGTATTTCAAAATAAATATGATGTGAAAAACCAAGAATTAAATCTAAAATATTACCTTCATTAGTAGCTTTAAAACCAACACCAACTAATTCTTGACGTTTGATGTAACCAGCGGTTACTCCAACAATCATATTATTAATTAGTGATCTGTATAAACCATGTAATGCTCTATGTCTTTTGTGATCAGTAGGTCTAGTAACTAATATTTCACTATCAGTTAAAGTTACTGTAATATCGGCATCAATTTGTTGATGCAATTCGCCTTTAGGTCCTTTAATGGAAACTAAATTGTTGCTGTTAATTTTAAAATCAACACCAGCTGGCAATTTTATTGGGGCTTTTCCTATACGTGACATTTAATTGTTCTCCTTATTGATTAATAAATATAACATAATACTTCGCCACCAACGTTTAATTTTCTAGCTTCTTTATCAGTCATTACTCCTTTAGAAGTAGTTAAAACTGCAATACCTAACCCATTTATAACTCTAGGCATATTATCAGTTCCGGTATATCTTCTTAAACCTGGACGACTAATTCTGTCCAATTTTTTAATAGCTGATGATTTAGAAATAGGGTGATATTTTAAGGCAATTTTTATTGAACCTTGATGATTTACTACATCTTCAAATTTGTAGTTTAGAATATAACCATTTTCAAATAGAACTTTGGTTATTTCTTTTTTAAGATTTGATGCAGGAATTTCTACAATGCGATGATTCGCTTTGATAGCATTACGCAACCTTGTTAGGTAATCTGATATTGGATCTGTCATTATTTAATTGTTATACTTGTTAGCAGTAAGCCAAAGGCACTCTTACTAACTAAGTGTTGTTAAAATTTATAAGGGGTGCAAATATAATTAATTTATACACCTTAAGCAAATTTATTTTTTTAATTACCACGAAGCTTTAGTCACTCCTGGTATTTTACCCATTGAAGCTAGTTCACGAAATTGATTACGACAAATACCGAAATCACTCATGTAACCTTTTGGTCTACCTGTTAATTTACATCTATTATGTAAACGAACTGATGATGAGTTACGAGGTAATTTTTGTAAACCTACATAGTCACCCGCTTCTTTAAGAGCTTTGCGTCTATCTGCGAATTGAGCGTTTAACTTTTCTCTTTTACGTTGACGAGCTTTTACTGATTCTTTAGCCATAACTTAATTATTTATTTTGATTTTTGAAAGGTAAACCAAATTCTTTCAACAATGAAAGACATTCTTCATCAGTTGGAGCAGTAGTTACAAAAGTAATATCCATACCATTAATTCTACTCACTTTTTCAATTACTATTTCAGGGAAAATAATTTGTTCTGTAATACCCATAGTATAATTACCACGACCATCAAAACCTTTATCATTTAATCCAGCAAAATCTCTAACACGAGGTAAAGACACAGCAATTAATCTATCTAAAAATTCATACATTCTTTCTCCTCTTAACGTAACACGAGCACCAATAGGAACGTTTTTACGTAATTTAAAGTTAGAAATATCTTTCTTAGATTTTGTACCAACTGCTTTTTGACCACTAATAGTTGTCATTTCAAGCAAAGCTTGGTCAATTATTTTCTTATCTGATACTGCAGCACCAACACCTTGGTTTAAACAAATTTTAAGTAATTTGGGTACTTGCATTACATTTTTATAGCCAAACTTTTCTATCATTGCAGGTTTTATTTTTGCATCATAGTCAAGTTTTAATCTAGGAATGTATGTTGTAGTCATGTTATTAATTAATTATATCTTTATTTTCCGATTTTTTTGAAAATCTAACAGTTTTGCCTTCTTCATTTTTCATACGACCAACTTTAGTAGCTACTTCATTTTTGTCTAAAACAGCTAAATTGCTAATATGAATAGGTGCTTCTTTTTTGATAATACCACCTTGTTGATTTTGAGCATTAGGCTTTGTATGACGACTAACAATGTTAATTCCCTCTACAATAGCTCTATTAGTATCAGTAATAATTTCTAATACTTTACCAGTTTTGCCTTTATCATCACCTGCAATTATTTTTACGCGATCATCTTTTTTAACGCGTAATTTAATTTTTACTTTTTGTTTCTTTTCCATGATTATAATACCTCCGGTGCTAATGAAACGATTTTCATGAATTGTTTTTCTCTTAATTCACGGGCTACAGGGCCAAAAATACGAGTAGCACGAGGTTCATCTTGAGCATTTAATAATACACATGCATTATCGTCAAAACGAATATAAGAACCATCGGCTCTGCGAATTTCTTTTTTTGTTCTAACAACAACAGCTTTTGAAACTGCACTTTTTTTAACTCCACCAGAAGGCAAAGCTGATTTTACTGTTACGACAATTTTATCGCCTACAGAAGCATATCTTCTTCCAGTACCTCCAAGAACTCGGATACATAATACCTCGCGAGCTCCACTGTTATCGGCTACTTTTAGTCTTGATTCTTGTTGTATCATTTTATTTAGCTTTTTCTACTATTTCTACTAATCTCCAACGCTTATCTTTACTCAATGGTCTTGTTTCCATTAATTTTACGATATCGTTAATACTACTTTCGTTGTTCTCATCATGAGCTTTAAAAGTAGAAGTCATTTTTATAAATTTACCGTATTTTGGGTGCATAACTTTACGTTCTACAGAAACAACAATTGTTTTTTGCATTTTGTTGCTTACTACTTTCCCAACTATAACTTTACGTGAATTTCTGTTTTCTGCTGTTATTTCCATTTTATTACAGTTATATTAAGCAGTTGCTAATTGACGAGCTCTTTTTTCAGTAAGAATTCGTGCAATAGTTTTTTTGCTTTCGTTTATTAATTTGGGATTTTCAATTGGAGATACAGCATTTTGAAGAGTCATTTTTGTTAAATTTAACTTTTCATCTTTAAAAGCAATATTCAATTCTTTTTCCGATAATTCTTTAATTTCTTTATTATTCATAACTAGTTTCCGTTATAATCTGGTTTAACAATAAATTTAGTAACAACTGGTAATTTTTGAGATGCTAAACGCATTGCTTCCTTAGCAGTTTCCATTGGTACACCTTCAGCTTCAAAAATTATTGTTCCTGGTTTACAAACAGCTACCCAAAATTCAGGAGCTCCTTTTCCTTTTCCCATACGAACCTCTGCAGGTTTTCTAGTCATTGGCTTATCAGGGAAAACTCTAATCCAAACTTGACCTTCTCTTTTCATGAAACGATTTAAAGCAACACGAGCAGCTTCAATCTGTTTAGACGTTAAAAAACAAGTATCAAGTGCTTTTAAACCAAATGACCCAAAGGCAACAGTAAATCCTCTAGAGGCATTACCTTTAACTTTACCTTTTTGTTGTTTTCTAAATTTTGTTTTTTTAGGCTGTAACATTTTTACAGTTATTTATTAATATTGATAAAACTAATTTATTTACTTTCTCTTCTTGGTTTTCTATCACCAGCTTTTCCAGCACCACCACGACTGTCTCTTCTGTCGTCTCTTCTATCACCTCTTCTATCTGGACGTTGGTTTTGACCTTTTACTTCCGCTACACCTTGATTAGGAGATAAATCTCTTTTACCATAAATTTCACCTTTACAGATCCAAACTTTAATACCAATTTTTCCATATACAGTTAATGCTTCAGCAATTGTATAATCAATGTCAGCACGTAAAGTGTGTAATGGAGTTCTTCCTTCTTTATAAGATTCAGAACGAGCCATTTCTGCTCCACCTAAACGACCACTAATCATTACTTTGATACCTTCAGCACCCATTTTCATGGTATTTTGTATGGCACCTTTAAGCGCTCTTTTATATGATACACGAGCTTCAATTTGGCTAGCAATTTGCTCACCTACTAAAACTGCATCTAACTCAGGACGTTTAATTTCGAAGATATTAATAGCAACATCTTTTTTAGTTAGCTTTTTAATTTCTTCTTTGATTTTGTCAACTTCAGTACCACCCTTACCAATAATAATGCCAGGGCGAGAAGTATGAATAGTAATTATAATACGTTTAATAGTACGCTCAATTACAATTTTAGACATACCTGCTTTAACTATACGAGCACGTAAATATTTTCTAATTTTTTCGTCTTCTATTAGTTTTTCAGCAAAATTCTTACCTCCAAACCAATTGCTTTCCCAGCCTCTAATTATTCCTAAACGTAATGCTATCGGATTTACCTTTTGTCCCATTATATTTTAGAGTTTTCTTTATCGTTTGTTGTTTCTACTGAATTATTGATAACCATACTGTCAACTATTAAAGTAACATGGTTAGAACGTTTACGAATTCTGTGTGCACGTCCTTGAGGAGCTGGTAAAACACGTTTCATCATTGTTCCACAATCAACAAAAATTGTTTTAACAAATAACTCATTGTTTTCAGCACGAGAACCTTCATTCTTTTGCTCCCAATTTGCTATTGCACTACGTAATAATTTTTCAACGCGATGTGCACTTTCTTTTTTATTATTGAAACGTAAAGTATTAAAAGCTTCTTCCACTTTTTTACCACGAATCAAATCCACAACTAATCTCATTTTACGAGGAGAGGTAGGACAATTATTTAATTTTGCAACTGCTTCCATTACTAATCTTTCTTAACTGGATGTGATTTAAATGTACGTGTAGGAGAAAATTCACCTAATTTATGACCAACCATATTTTCAGTTACATAAACAGGTATAAATTTATTGCCATTATGAACAGCAAAAGTATGTCCTACAAATTCTGGAGATATCATTGATCTGCGACTCCAAGTTTTAATTACAGATTTTTTCTTAGCCTCATTCATAACATCAACCTTTTTTTCAAGTTTGAAATCAATGAAAGGACCTTTTTTTAGTGAACGAGCCATATTCTATTACTTCTTACGCTTTTCGATGATAAATCTATTTGAATATTTTTTAGGTGTACGTGTTTTGTAACCTTTTGATTTAATACCGTTACGAGAACGAGGATGTCCACCAGAAGCTCTACCTTCACCACCACCCATTGGATGATCTACTGGATTCATTGCTACTGGACGAGTACGTGGTCTTACACCTCTCCATCTGTTAGCACCAGCTTTACCTTTTCTTTCTAAATTATGATCTGGATTTGAAACTTGACCAATTGTAGCAGAACAAGCCACTAAAATCATGCGCGTTTCACTTGATGCTAATTTTACAGTAGCATAACGTCCATCTCTGTTTAATAATTGAGCAAAAGAACCAGCAGAACGAACTAATTTACCACCTTTACCTGGTAATAATTCAATATTATGAATTAAAGAACCTAAAGGTATTTCAGAAATAGGCAATGTATTACCAATTTCCGGAGGTGAACCTGCTCCACTTTGAACTACTTGACCAACTTGTAAATTTTTTGGTGATAAAATATAACTTTTTTCACCATCAGCATATTGAATTAATGCAATACGAGCAGAACGATTTGGATCATACTCAATTGTCAATACATTTGCTTCACCAGCCTTAGATCTTTTAAAATCTACTAGTCTATATTTTCTTTTATGACCACCACCTACGTAGCGAATTGTCATTTTTCCAGTATTATTTCTACCACCAGATTTAGTTAACGGAAATGTTAAAGATTTTTCTGGTTTTGAGGCTGTTAATTCCTCAAAAGTATTAGCAGACTTAAAACGTGTGCCTGGAGTTATCGGGTTAAATTTTCTAATTCCCATTTTGTTTATTAAACGTTTTGGAAGAAGTCAATTTTTTGATCTTCTTTAAGTGTAACAATAGCCTTTTTAAAAGCTGTTCTTTTGCCAGTAAACTGACCGCGTTTAGTTGATCTTGATTTTACTTTGCCAGCATAAACCATAGTACTAATACCAGTTACGTTTACACTATATATTTTTTCAATTTCACTAATAATTTCAGGTTTTGATGCTTTTTTCTCTACGATAAAAGCAAACTGATTAAATTTTTCGCTCAAGCGATTAAATTTTTCAGTGATAAGTGGCTTTTTAAGAATACCCATTACTTAATTTTATTAAAAAGGTTATCAATAACTCCTAAAGAATTTTCTATTAAAATAACTTTTTGAGCATCCAAAATTTCATAAGTATTTACATCAGAAACAGTAACAACCTTAGTTCTAGGTAAATTACGACTTGATTTATAAATAAAATCATTGTAATCAGCCATAATTAATAATGTTTTAGCATTACTCAATTTAAGGTTACTTAAAATATTGATATAATTTTTAGTATTAGCAGAATCAAAAGTAAAATTCTCTAAAACTGTAATATTGTTATCTTTAGCTTTGTAAGCAAATGCTGACATTCTAGCCAATTGTTTCAATTTTTTATTTAATTTAAAACTGTAATCCCTAGGTCTTGGTCCAAAAATACGTGCACCACCAACTCTAGTTCCAGATTTAATACTTCCCTTACGAGAACCACCTGTACCTTTTTGACGATGAAGTTTTTTAGTTGAACCACTAATCTGACTTTTTTCTAAAGCTGAATGTGTTCCTTGACGTTGGTTAGCTAAAAATTGTTTAATGTCTAAATATATTGCATGATCGTTAGGTTCTATTCCAAAAATATCTTGGCTTAAAACTACTTTACGACCAGTATCAGCGCCCTGTGTATTTAATATTGCTAATTCCATCCTTCTTATTTCTCCAATAATATAAATGAACCTTTAGCACCAGGAATTGATCCTTTAATTACCAAAAGATTCTGCTCTTTCAACACTTTTAAAATTTGAAGATTTGTTTTCTTCACTCTAACTCCACCCATTCTACCAGCCATTCTCATTCCTTTGAATACTTTAGAAGGATCTGAAGATGCACCAATTGAACCTGGAGCTCTTTGACGATCATGTTGACCGTGAGTAGCCATTCCAACACCAGCAAATCCATGTCTTTTAACAACACCTTGAAAACCTTTACCTTTTGAAGTACCAACAACATCTACATACTCTCCAACTTCAAATAAATCAGCCATCAAAACATCACCTAAAGTTAAAGGAACTTCAAATCCTTTAAATTCAACGATTTTTCTTTTAGCAGTTGTATTTGCTTTCTTAAATATTCCTTTTAGTGCAGCGGGTGTGTTTTTTTCTTTTGCATCACCATACGCTAATTGAATAGCATTGTAACCATCAGTTTCCACAGTTTTAACCTGTGTAACAACGTTTGGCCCTACTTCAACCACGGTGCAAGCCATTTGCTTACCATCTTGGTTAAATACGCTAGTCATACCTACTTTTCTTCCTATCAATCCTGACATAATCTATCTGTCTAAATTTCTTTTAATAATTGATCAAACTTTAATTTCAACATCAACACCACTTGGCAACTCAAGTTTCATAAGAGCATCTACTGTTTTAGCAGTGCTACTATAAATATCAAGTATGCGTTTGTATGAACATAATTGAAACTGTTCTCTAGCCTTTTTGTTTACGTGAGGCGAACGTAATACTGTATAAATTTTCTTTTGTGTTGGAAGAGGTATTGGACCACTTACAATAGCACCAGTGCTTTTTACAGTTTTAACGATTTTTTCTGCTGACTTGTCAACTAGATTGTAATCGAAACTTTTTAACTTAATTCTTATTTTTTGGCTCACAATTATTATATTATTAAGCTTATGCTTTTCCGTTAACTTTTGCTAATACTTCTTCTTGAACATTTCTAGGAGCTTCAGCGAAGTGACTAAATTCCATTGTAGATGATGCACGTCCAGAAGATAAGGTTCTAAGTTGAGTTACATACCCAAACATTTCTGCTAAAGGTACTTTTGCTCTTACAACTTGAGCTCCTGCTCTACTATCCATTCCTTCTAATTGTCCACGTCTTCTATTTAAATCACCAATTATATCACCCATATTTTCTTCTGGGGTCAAAACTTCTAATTTCATGATTGGTTCAAGTAATACAGGTTTTGCTTTTCTAGATGCTTCCTTAAAAGCAATTTTAGCACAAAGTTCAAAACTCATTGAATCTGAATCCACTGCGTGGAATGATCCATCAAATAATCTAACTTTTAAACTTTCTACTGCGAATCCAGCTAAAACACCATTATTCATTGCTGCTTTGAATCCTTTTTCTACAGAAGGAATAAATTCTTTTGGAATTGATCCACCTACTATTTCATTTACAAATTCTAAACCTGATTTTTCTGGATCTCCAGGAATTAACTCAAATTGAATATCAGCAAATTTACCTCTACCACCAGATTGTTTTTTATATGATTCTCTGTGAGTAACTGGAACTGTTATAGTTTCTTTATATGAAACTTGAGGAGCACCTTGGTTAACTTCAACTTTAAATTCACGTCTTAATCTATCAACTATAATTTCTAAATGCAATTCTCCCATTCCAGAGATAATTGTTTGTCCAGAATCTTCATCTGTTTTGACACGGAATGTAGGATCTTCTTCAGCTAATTTCGCTAAAGACATACCTAATTTATCAGAATCTGTTTGAGTTTTTGGTTCAACCGCTAAACCAATAACTGGTTCAGGGAAATTCATTGATTCTAATACTATTGGGAATTTTTCATCACTTAGCGTGTCACCTGTTTTTATATCTTTAAATCCAACTGCAGCTCCAATATCTCCAGCACCTAAGCTTTCGATTGGATTTTGCTTATTAGCATGCATTTGGAAAATACGTGAAATACGTTCTTTGTTTCCACTTCTATTATTTAGTACATAAGAACCAGCATCTAATTTTCCTGAATATGCTCTCATAAATGCTAATCTACCAACAAAAGGATCTGTTGCAATTTTAAATGCTAAAGCGGCAAAAGGTTCATTGTAATCTGGTTTACGAGTTTCTTCAGCACCTGTATCAGGATTAGTACCTATCACTTCTTTTCTATCCATTGGACTAGGCATTAATTCCATTACCAAATCCAACATTGTTTGAACACCTTTGTTTTTGAAAGAAGAACCACATACCATAGGTACAATCTTCATGTCTAAACAAGCTTTGCGTAAGGCATCTAATATTTCTCTTTCAGAAATAGTTGAAGGATCATCAAAGAATTTTACTAATAAATTATCATCGTATTCAGAAACTGCTTCTAATAATTTTTCTCTCCACTCTAAAGCCTCATCCATCATATCTTCTGGAATCGGAACTTCTTTGTAAGTCATACCTTTATCATGCTCATTCCAAACCATTCCTCTGAAATTGATTAAATCAATAACTCCAGTGAAATTGTCTTCTGCACCAATTGGTAATTGTAATGGAACTGCATTGCTTCCTAACATGTCGCGAACTTGTTTCACAACCATTAAGAAATCTGCACCAGCTCTATCCATTTTATTAACAAAACCGATACGAGCTACGTTGTAATTATTTGCTAGTCTCCAGTTAGTTTCAGATTGTGGCTCTACACCATCAACTGCACTAAATAAAAATACTAAACCATCCAAAACACGTAAAGAACGGTTAACTTCTACTGTAAAATCAACGTGACCAGGAGTATCAATAATATTGATGTGGTATTGTTGATCACGGTACTTCCAAAAAACGGTAGTAGCAGCAGAAGTAATTGTTATACCTCTTTCTTGTTCTTGAACCATCCAGTCCATAGTAGCAGCACCATCATGAACTTCACCAATTTTATGGTTTACTCCAGAATAGTACAAAATACGCTCAGTTGTAGTGGTTTTACCCGCATCAATATGAGCTGCAATTCCTATGTTTCTTGTATATTTTAAGTCGCGAGACATTATATTTACTCTTTTTTAATTATTATGATAACTTAAAATGAGAGAATGCTTTATTAGCGTCAGCCATTTTATGCGTATCTTCTCTTTTCTTAACTGATGCACCTTCATTTTTTGAAGCAGCGATAATTTCAGCAGCCAATTTATCTGACATAGATTTTTCACTACGTCTACGAGCATATAAAATTAACCATTTCATTCCAACAGCTACTTTTCTGTCTGCAGGTACTTCAATAGGAATTTGAAAGGTAGACCCTCCAACTCTTCTTGCTTTTACCTCAACAGAAGGCATAATGTTGTTTAATGCTTTTTTCCATACATCGATTCCGCGTTCTTGCAATTTTGCTTCTACTTTATCTAATGCATCATAAAATATGGTAAAAGAAGTATTCTTCTTTCCGCTCCACATCATATTATTTACAAACCTTGTAACCAAAGTATCATTAAACTTTGGATCAGGTGTTAAAATGCGTTTTTTAGGTTTTGATTTTCTCATTGTAATCTATCGCTTATCTAGCTACTAAATTATTTCTTCTTTTTGCCTTTGGCGTCTGCTGCAGGAGCTGCTCCTGGTTTAGGACGTTTAGTTCCATATTTAGATCTTTGTTGTGTTCTTCCTTCAACACCTGCGGTATCCAATGCACCACGAACAATGTGATATCTTACACCCGGTAAATCTTTTACACGACCACCACGTACTAAAACAATTGAATGTTCTTGTAAATTGTGACCTTCTCCAGGAATGTATGCATTTACTTCATTTCCGTTAGTTAAACGAACACGAGCAACTTTACGCATTGCTGAATTTGGTTTTTTTGGCGTAGTAGTATAAACACGAGTACAAACACCTCTACGTTGAGGACAGTTGTCAAGTGCTGGTGATTTACTTTTAAAAACCACATCGGTACGACCTTTTCTAATAAGCTGTTGTATAGTTGGCATATTAATTAAATACTTATAAACCTTTTTTTTAAGGGCTGCAAAGGTAGATGAATAATCGAGCAAAACAAATGCGCAACAAAAAATATTTTAACAAAGAATATAAAATACAATTTGCTGAGCGGGTTGAATCGAAAAATTAACCATCAGACAATGCCGCTTGGGACTTTTCCCGTTTAAAGGGGGTGCAAATATAATTTTCTAATTTACTAATACAAGTATTATTAAAAAAAAATATAATTATTTTTTGAAATCAAATAAAGCCAAACAGTTACGCATAAAAAAAATCGCTAAAAAAGCGATTTTTTGTTTTAAAAATGTCATTTGAAAATTTATTCTAAACCCCAGGCATCATATAATGCATTGATAAATTTATTTTCCTGAATTTCCATTTTTTCATCGGCCATACATATCTTCATGGCAAACTGAATTAGTTTATTTCTTTCAACTACATTAGAAATTTTAAAAAAATGTTCTGCAGTTTCTAAAAAATGATCCATAACGGAGTCAGTGGGATAAGCCATCAAAAATGCTTGTTCTTTGATTACGTCAACTGGTTCATTAAAGTTTTTTTCTAAAAACTCAAATAATACATCACTTTCAGATGTGTCTATTTTACCGTCAGCTTTTGATAATATCATTAATATATGAAAACCAGCTTCGGTTTTATTCATTTTACTTATAAATTGGGTAGTCATAATTTCTATAAATTTGAAGTGAAAGTATTAGAAATAATTAATAATACAAATAACTTCCCCAATATTTTTATAAAAAAATTTGTTTATTTTTTTATTATAAACTAAATCAATTGTTTGGAATGAGCTTTGGTATCTACCTTTTCTATTATTTTTTCAATAATTCCTTGCTTATTTATTACAAAAGTACTTCTTAAAATGCCCATATATTTTTTTCCATACATACTTTTTTCACCCCAAGCTCCAAAAGTTTCTGCTACTGAATGATCATTATCTATTAATAAACTAAATGGTAATTCGTATTTTGAAATGAACTTAATATGTGAGGCGGCACTATCAGGACTAACTCCTAAAATCTCGTAACCTTGCTCTTTGAAAACATGGTAATTGTCTCTTAAATCACATGCCTCGGAAGTGCAGCCAGGGGTTGAATCTTTTGGATAAAAATACAAAACCAATTTTTTGTCTTTAAAATCTGCTAATGAAACTGCTTCTCCTTTTTCATTAGTGCTTGAAAATGCAGGTGCTTTATCACCTTCTTTAAGTGTAATCATTTTTGTAGTTAGTTTTGGTTTAAATTAAAAAGTAATTGGCATTTCAAATAATTTTTCTGCCACATTTCCTTTTTTATCAGTAACACGAATAAGTACTTCTGGTTTTATTATAGCTGTATTATTTAATTTACTATCATTATTATCAGCAACTTGTTTTTTCCATACTTCGTCAAAATGGTAAGTTAA
>CAMCQX010000007.1 GCA_945876985.1 Chitinophaga pinensis | reverse complement strand
TCATCTTCTAATTTCATACTTGCTATTCCATTAAATGAAACTCCAACTGTTCTTGTCCATTTAGCTCTACCATTTTCCGATTCAAATCTCCAACCTTTTTCGAACCAATCGTTTGCGTATTGCCAATCAGCATAATTTAAATTTGCTTGAGTAACATTTTTATTGTCAATAACTGTCACATAATTTTTATATACTGAATCAACTGTGGTTCCGTTTGTTGTGATTGAAAGTTTTACATCGTGAATCCCAGGAGTATTATAAACAATGTTTCCTGGCGTAGCTAAAGTAGATGAGCCTGGAGTACCTCCATCAAATGTCCAGTTATAAGCTGTAGCTGTTCCGTTATAAATATTTTGATTAAATGTTACTGAACCTCCAGCACAAATATTTTTATTGTTTGAATAAAATGAAGGAATGGCATTACAAGTTGTTGTTACATTATTAACTCCAGTTTTAACTAAATTTTCAGCGCTGAATATTTCTCTTCTATAATTTTCTATACAATAATGCATTCTTGCTTTTTGCTGATAAGTATACATATTTGAACATCTTTCTTTGCAATTAAAATAATCCATATAATTTTCTTGCTGGTCTACTAAATCTGGATTATCAGTTCCACAAGTATTTAATGTTGCACTGAAAGGACCACTTCTTGCACCATCAGGATTGTAAGTAGGAGGAGTATCATATAAACCATCATTATCAGTATTGTTACAGCTATCTCCTTCAAAAGGATGAAACAAACCTAACCAATGTCCAGCTTCATGGGTGGTAACAGTATTAAACACATTTTGTGAAGGTGATAACTGACCAAAATATTTATAATCTACCATCAATCCATCAGTAGAAGCAGATGATGTAGCAAAAGGAAATTGTGCATAGCCAGCAACAACTCCATTTGAAATTTCTTTTAAAATTCTTTCAACTATCCAAATGTTTAAATAACTTCTAGAATCCCAAACACTTATTTTTTTCAAAATGTCATCGCCTAAGTTTGTATTTGGAGAATATACCCTAACAATTCCTTTTGTACAATTTCCTTGTGGATCTTTTTTAGCTAATCTAAATTCTATTTCACAATCTGCTGCTATGTCTTTAAAAATTTCTCTTCTGTTAACAGAATCTGAATTTAAGTTTCTAAAACTTTTGTTTAAAAAATCAATTTCACTAATAATTTGAGCATCAGAAATATTTGTTGAACTTGATGTTCCTGAATGAATAACATGTACTACCACCGGAATTATATATTTTGGGGCACTTGCTTTACCTAATTTTTTAGTGTTTTTTAAGTCATTTAAATTGACAGTTTTTAAATAACTTTTCCAGTTTTTATTGAAATTTTCCTCTTCTATTTTCAACTGTGGATTTGTTGATTGAAGAAATTTATTGTGTTCATCTGTTCCACAAAGAGTGCTTTTTTGTTGAGCAATACCGTGCAATCCAAAGGCAAGCATAGTAAAAGTGTATATCAGTTTTTTCATATTTAAAACAAGTAATTTGGTTAGCAAAATAATAAAATTTATAAGTATGTCAATAGTAAAATAAAAATGGTTGCTTAAAATAATTAATTTCTTTTTTGTTCCCATATTTCCATTTCAAACATTTTACCATCTTTTATTTTAAAACGAATGGCAGTTGAAATTGGATGAAATCCATGATTACCAGAAGCTCCAGGGTTTATATGCATCATATTTAGTGAGGGGTCTCGCATTACTTTTAGTATGTGTGAATGGCCACAAATCATTAAATCAAATTGTTCATTTTTTACAATTTGTTTAAACTTTGGGGAATAATTATTTGGATATCCACCAATATGAAGCATGCAAACTTTCATATTTTGGATCTCAAATTTTAAAATTTCAGGCATTCTTATCCTTAATTCTTGACCATCTATGTTTCCCCAAACTGATTTTAATGGTTTAAATTTTTCAATTTCTTCCAATGTTTTTAAATCACCCCAATCGCCAGCATGCCAAAGTTCATCACATTGATCAAAAAACTGATATAGTTTTGGGTTGATATAACTGTGCGTATCTGAAAATATCCCTATTTGTTGAATCAATTTTTTTAGCTCCTTATATCAATTAAAGTTGTTTGTAATAGGTATTGTTTTAAATAATCAAAAATTTTAACTTCAAAATCAATAATTTGAATTAAAATTGTTTTTTGTTGATTGATAGTTGGCAAAGTAATTAAGTTTTTATTTTTTATTGCAGTAGTAAATAAAAAAAATAAAAATGATACTTTCAGACAAACGCATATTGGAAGAAATTGAAAATGGAAACATTTTAATTGAACCTTTTAAAAAAGATTGCCTTGGCACCAACAGTTACGATGTACATTTGGGCAGGTATTTAGGAACTTATAAAGACAGAGTTTTAGACGCTCGTGAACATAATAAAATTGATATTTTTGAAATTCCAATTGAGGGCTTAGTCATTCAACCAAATACTTTATATTTAGGTGTAACTGCCGAATATACTGAAACTCACAAACAAGTTCCTTTTTTAGAAGGAAAATCAAGCACTGGTCGTTTGGGAATTGATATTCATGCCACTGCCGGTAAAGGTGATGTTGGTTTTTGTAATACTTGGACTTTAGAAATTTCATGCACGCAACCTGTAAGAATATATGCAGGTATGCCAATTGGCCAATTAATTTATTTTGAGGTAGCAGGTGAAATTGAAATTATGTATAATACCAAGAAAAACGCTAAATATAATAAGCGTACAGTAAAACCTGTAGAAAGCATGATGTGGAAAAATAAGTTTTAATAAGCATATATTTAAAAGGAAATGATAAAAGAATATATTGAACAAAATAAAGATCGTTTTTTAAATGAACTTTTCGATTTATTGCGCATTCCAAGTATTAGCGCTGACAAAGATTTTGCTAGTGACGTAAATAAAGCTGCAGAATTTATAAAAATAAAAATGGTGGAAGCGGGAGCCGATCATGTTGAAATTTGTCAGACTGCAGGTTATCCAATTGTTTATGGTGAAAAAATGATAGATCAATCATTGCCTACAGTTTTGGTTTATGGTCATTACGATGTGCAACCAGCAGTTCCATTAGAATTATGGCATTCACCGCCTTTTGAACCAACCATTCGTAAAACTGAAATTCATCCAAATGGAGCCATTTTTGCTCGTGGAAGTTGCGATGATAAAGGTCAAATGTATATGCACCTCAAAGCGTTTGAAATGATGATGAAAACTAATTCTTTGCCATGCAATGTTAAATTCATGATTGAAGGTGAAGAAGAAGTTGGAAGCACTCATTTAGGACCATTTTGTATCAATAATAAAGAAAAATTGAAAGCCGATGTGGTACTGATTTCTGACACTTCAATGATTGCAAACGATACGCCAAGTATAGATACTGGTTTACGCGGATTAAGTTATGTAGAAGTAGAAGTTACGGGTCCAAATCGCGATTTACATAGTGGTGTATATGGTGGTGCAGTTGCCAATCCAATCAATGTTTTGGCAAAAATGATTGCCAGCATGCACGATGAAAATAACCACATTACGATTCCTGGATTTTACGATAAAGTAATTGAATTAACAGCCCAAGAACGTGCTGATTTAAATCTTGCTCCTTTTAATATAGAAGATTATAAAAAGGATTTAGAAATTAGTGATGTTTGGGGCGAAAAAGGCTTTACCGTATATGAAAAAACAGGTGTTCGTCCTACGTTAGATTGTAATGGAATTTGGGGTGGCTATATTGGAGAAGGAGCTAAAACAGTTTTGCCTTCAAAAGCATTTGCAAAAATAAGTATGCGTTTGGTTCCAAATCAAGTGAGTCATGAAATTACTGATTTATTTAAAAACCATTTTGAAAGCATTGCACCTGAAGGTATAAAAGTAGTTGTAAAACCACATCATGGGGGAGAACCAGTAGTTACGCCAACCGATTCAATTGCCTATAAAGCTGCTGCTAAAGCAATGGAAACTACCTTTGGCAAAAAACCAATTCCAACCCGTGGTGGAGGAAGTATTCCAATTGTTGCTTTGTTTGAAAAAGAATTAGGTTTGAAATCAGTGTTAATGGGTTTTGGTTTAGACAGCGATGCGCTTCATTCACCAAACGAACATTATGGTATAGAAAACTATTATAAAGGCATAGAAACCATTCCATATTTCTTTAAATATTTTGCAGAAATGAGCAAATAAAAAAAATGTATTCGCTACATTATAGTCGTTATTGCGAGGAACGAAGCAATCTAATTGTAAGATTACTTCGTTCCTGATAATGACGATTGTTTGCCATCAAAAATAATCATGATAAATAGAGCTTTTGTATATGGCGACTTACTTTTTGAAAGTATGTTGGTTTTAAACAATCAAATTCAACATGCAGATAAACATTTTGAAAGATTGGTAAAAAGTGCTGCAGTTTTAAAAATGAACGTATCAAATTCCTTTGACATTGATTTTTTTAAAACCACTATTTTAAATGAAATAAATAACTCTGATTTATTAAATAAAAATAATTGTAGAATACGTTTTATTTTACACAGAAATGCAATAGGTTTTTACCTTCCAAATTCAAATGAAACTGCATTTATTATTGAAACATTTGAATTACCTGAAAACTGGAAAGAAAATTCGGCAAAGCTTAAAAAAGCAGGAATTTATTCTTTTCAAACCAAAGCCATTGGCCCCATTTCAAACTTAAAAACTGGCAACGCTTTGATTTATGTATTAGCTAAAATTTGGGCGCAAGAAAATGGTTTAGACGATGCCCTTATTTTAAATCAAAATGGAAATATCATAGAAGCTGCAAGTTCAAATATATTTTGGAAAAGTAACAATCAAATATATACTGTTCCAATAGCTGAAGGCTGCATTGATGGCATTGCTCGACAAGTTTATATGGAGCAAATGGAGTTAGCAAATACACCAGTTATTGAAAAAATTTGTACGGAAATTGAATTGCACCAAGCCGATGAAATTTTTACTTGTAATGCCACAAATGGAATGAGTAAAATTTATTTAGTAATGATGTAAAAGGCATGCACTATTCCAGGCAAATACAATACACAGGTTAATACTAAATTTATTAATGTAGGTTCTGGCTCCCAATTTGTATATAAACCTACAGCAACCGGAGGTAGAATTACCGCTAAAATATATAAAACAATTGGGTCAACATCTACCTTGTTTTTATTTGCATCAATTACTTTTTTATAAAGCAAAACATAAAATCTTTTTTGTTCTTTCAAACTCAAACTTTTAAGCTCAGATTTTAATATTTCAGGGGTAATTGTTTGTATATTTTCAGCAGTATATTTGAACAAAGATTGTGCAGTTTTTTGATTATCATTTTCAATAGTTTTTGCACTTAAATTTAGCGCAGTGATACAAAATATTGTAAGAAATAAAAGGATTGATTTTTTCATAATAGTATTTGTTTTTTTTAGCAAACGTATGTTTCTTTTAAATTTATTTTTATTTAAAATCAAATATAGTTTATAAAACCTCTGCTACTACAAAAGTACTTCCACCAACAAAAATAAAATCATTTTTAGATGCATTTAGTTTTGCACCTTCAAATGCCAATGCAACTGTTTCAAAGGCATTTCCACTCAAATGATATTGTTTTGCTTGTGTTTGTAATTCAATTTCATTTAACGCCCGTGGCAATTGTGCTTTACACCAATAATACTGAGCATTTACAGGTAATAAAGCTAAAATTTTATTGATATCTTTATCTTTTACCATGCCTATAACTAGGTGTAATTTGTCATATTTTTGCATGGCAATTTGTTGAACAATCATTTCAATTCCGTTTACATTATGACCAGTATCGCAAACTATTTTAGGTTCATTACCTAATATTTGCCAACGGCCCATTAATCCAGTATTCTTAATTACATTTTCAAATCCTTGTTTGATGTTTTTAAATGATATTTCAAAACCAATATTCATTAATTGCTGACAAGCAACCAAAACTGTAGTAAAATTATGTTGCTGGTATAAACCTCCTAATGGACAATTTAGACTATAATTTTCAATTTTAAAAGCAGCACCTGTTTCATTCTCGAAAAGTTTATTTGGCATAAATTTAATCGTTGAGCCTTCATTTTGTTGAATAAAAGATTCAACTATTAATTGCTCTTGGGCAAAAACCAAATGACTGTTTTCCTCGTTTGATTTTTTTATAAATACGTCATCTATTTCTAATTGTTTTTCACCAATGACTACAGGCGTATTTTGCTTGATAATTCCTGCTTTTTCAAATGCAATTTTACTTAAAGTATCACCTAATAAATCGGTATGGTCCCAACCAATGTTGGTAATAATAGAAAGCATTGGATTGATAATATTGGTTGAATCTAAACGTCCGCCAAGTCCTGTTTCTATAATAGCAATGTCTACTTTTTGCTTTGCAAAATAATCAAAACATAATGCCACTGTCCATTCAAAAAAGGAAGGTTCAACGGTATTAAAAAGCGTTTGATGATTGCCTACAAAATCAGTAATTTCTT
Source organism: Chitinophaga pinensis (assembly GCA_945876985.1). Classification (GTDB taxonomy): domain Bacteria; phylum Bacteroidota; class Bacteroidia; order UKL13-3; family UKL13-3; genus JAAFJM01. Next base: position 8,218 of record CAMCQX010000007.1, on the reverse strand, counting down.
GTTCAGGAATCATTTCGCCATTTATTTTTATCCGTTCCCTAAAATCTTTTAAATGAGGCGAAGTATATAAGCCAACTTTTAAACCACTTTCTTGTAATATAGAAGCCAATAAATGACTGGTAGAACCTTTGCCATTTGTTCCCGCAATATGTATAGTTCTGAAATTATTTTGAGGGTTATTTAGTGCATTGCAAAGTTCAACTGTATTGGTAATATCTTCTTTATAAGCAGCAGCTCCAATCCTTGTAAACAAAGGTAATTGTTGGTATAAATAGTTTAATGTTTCTTGATAATTCATTTTTTTTTTAAATTAAAAGATTGGAAAATTAAAAGATTACAAAATTAAAAGATTACAAAATTAAAAGATTACAAAAATTAAAAGATTAAAAACTTGATGCATCGGGATAAATTCAAATCAACCAATCAACCAATCACTAAATCAACCAATCAATAAATCACTAAATCAACAAATCAATAAATCAACCGCTAAGCTATTTCATAAATTTTACCTGGCAAAGCTCTGATTACGCCTTTAAATTCTAGTTCAAGTAATTTGTATGATAAAAAGCCATTTTCAAATCCTAAATCAAATGAAATTCCATCAATATCAATTTTAGTTTTTTGCTTGATATAATTTATAATTTTCGTATCGTCTTCATCTAAATCTAATAATAAAATTTGTTGTTTCGATTTCTTATTATTTTTAGTGTCAATATCCCAATTCATTAACTCTAATAAATCAGCAGATTTTGTGATCATACTAGCCTTATTTGATTTTATTAAATAGTTACAACCTTGAGAAAATTTATCATTCATTCTACCAGGTAAAGCCATAATATCTTTGTTATATGAATTGGCAATTTCTACCGTAATCATTGAACCGCCTCTGCTAGCTGTTTCTACCACAACTAATACATCGCACATGCCTGCAACAATTCTATTTCTTGTTGGAAAATTAGCTGGATCGGCTTTAGTTTTACTTAAATATTCCGACAAAATTCCGCCATTTTCTATCATTTGCTTTGCAATAGTTGAATGGTCTCTTGGGTACATTTCATCTAATCCATGTGCTACAACACCAACCGTTGGTAAACCATGCTGAACAGCTGCTTTATGGCTTTGGTAATCTATTCCATAAGCCAAACCACTTAGAATTAATGCGCCTGTGGGTTTTAATTCTTCTATTAATTTATCGGTAAATGATTTGCCATATTCAGTTGCGTTTCTTGTTCCAATTACTGAAACTATTTTAGGAGCATTTAAATTGGCATTTCCTTTATAAAATAAAAGTAATGGTGCATCTTCAATGTCTTTTAGTCTGGTTGGATAATCTGTGTCTAAATAAAAAATAGGCTTGATATTATTTTTTTCTATAAAAATTAATTCATCTTCAGCTCTTTGAAAATCTTTAAATCCTGCAATACTCGAAGCAGTAGTTTCACCTATTCCCGGAATTTTAAGCAGTTTTGATTTACTTTGTTTAAACACATTTTGAACGCCACCACAATAGCTAATCAGTATTTTTGCTGTAACATTCCCCACATTTGGAATTTGTTTAATAGCAATTTGATATAAAAGTTCGTTACTTATATTCATTATTTAACTATTAAAGTTTAAGAAATAAGAAGCTTCAAATGTTTCATTTACTGCTAATTTAATAATACCTTTTTTATTATTTATTTCACCGTCAGAGTCTATATTATCTGAATAACCAAGCCAAGGTTCCAAACAAATAAATGCTTGATTTCCTTTTTTAGCCCAAATCCCTAAATCATTAAAATCATTGAATTCACAACTTACTTCATAATTTGAAGATTGGTGCTTTAAAGCAATTTTTTTAGAGTTACAATTCTTAATTACAATGGCATCTTTGTCAAACAAATCAGGATTCAGTTTTAAAAAATGATTTTCTAATTTTATATTTTCTGTTTCGTTATTAAATAATCCATCCACCAGCAAATGTCTTTCAATATGATTTAAACTGTAAAAATTTAAATCATATTGATTTAAATCGGGAATAGGAAGTTTAAATCCAGGGTGAGCACCAATACTAAAAGGCATTTCAACATTTGAATTATTTGCAATTTTATAAGTAATTTTCAGTTGATTGTTAATTTCAGTAAAGCTATAATTAATATAAAATTGGAATTCAAACGGATACTTTTCAAGTGTTTCGAAACTAGATTGTAATAAAAAAGTCATTGATTTTTCAGTTTTATTTACCAATTCAAAATTACTATCACGGGCAAAACCATGTTGATTCATTTCATATAAAATTCCGTTGATTGAAATTTTATTATTTTTCAATTTACCAACAATGGGAAAAAGCACTGGTGCATGTCGGTTCCAAACAGTAGGATTTGCATTCCATATAAACTCAAATTGATTATCTAATTGCATAACAGATGCAAGTTCAGCTCCATTTTTATTTACAGAAATACTTAAAAATTGATTATTTATAATGAAAAATTGATTGTCCATAAAAATTTTGAAGACTTAAAACACCCATTCGAAATTAGAATAAATGTCTTTTTTTTTAATAATTACAACTTCAAAAATAAATGAATATGGGATATATTTGTTTGTAAACATTAAAATAAATTTGAAATGTTAAAAATAAGCACATTATAAATTTTATTCAGCAGAACTTGATTTGTAAATTTACCAATTGTATCGTTTTTATTAAAACCAATCAATTTGTATTTTAAGGTTTGTCAGGTGGTTAATTTTATTATATTTGCCCAATAGAAAATATTTAAACGATTAGACAAAATGGGAAAAGGCGATTTAAGAACAAAAAAAGGAAAAATGAAAAACAAAAGTTTTGGTAAATTACGTAGCAAAAGAGCGTTATCTGCTAAAAACAGAATTCATACAAAAGTAGCAGCGGCAGTAGCAGCTTAAGCTTATGCTTCGGTGGTGGAATTGGTAGACACGCCACCTTGAGGGGGTGGTGCTTGCAAAGGTGTGAGAGTTCGAATCTCTTCCGGAGTACAAAAAAATCAGCATTTTATAAATTAAATGCTGATTTTTTTGTTTTACCCAATTAGAAATTATTATATATTAAAAAAAATCTCACCATTTGAAATTATTTTTTACTAAAATTGAAAACTAATAACTCACAAAATGAATAGCATTTTAATTGAATCCATTAAAAATTTATCTAAAATAAACAATAAAAACATTATAGATACTAGACATCATTTGCATGCTAATCCTGAACTTTCGTTCCAAGAATTTGAAACAAGTAAATATGTAAAAATTGCTTTAGAAAATATTGGAATTTCAAAAATTGAGCATAAAGCAAATACTGGTTTAGTTGCTTTAATTGAAGGAAAAAATCCTTCAATTAAAACCATTGCTTTGCGAGCAGATATGGACGCATTGCCAATTAAAGAGCTTAATAATGTAGCTTATAAGTCAAAAAATGAAGGTGTAATGCACGCTTGCGGACATGACGTACACACTTCATGTTTGCTTGGTGCTGCTCAAATACTTTTTAGTTTAAGAAACGAATTCGAAGGAACTATCAAATTAATTTTTCAACCTGGTGAGGAAAAATTACCTGGCGGTGCAAGTATGATGATAAAAGAAGGTGTTTTGAAAAATCCTGATGCAATTGCAATTATTGGTCAACATGTAATGCCATTAATTCCTGTTGGAAAAGTTGGTTTTAAAAGTGGTTTATATATGGCCAGTACCGATGAATTGTATGTAAAAGTTATTGGTAAAGGTGGTCATGGTGCCATGCCACAATTAAATATTGATCCAGTTGTGATTGCAGCACAAATAATTATTTCGTTACAGCAAATAATAAGTAGAGTGAGTTCACCAATTATCCCAAGTGTTTTATCGTTTGGAAAAGTGATAGCTAATGGAGCCACAAATGTAATTCCAAATGAAGTAACTATGGAAGGAACATTTAGAACCTTGGATGAAAAATGGAGATTAGAAGCTCACGATAAAATGGTAAAAATGGCCACCATGATTGCTGAAAGCATGGGAGGAAAATGTGAATTTGAAGTAAGAAAAGGTTATCCTTTTTTATACAATGATGAAACTTTAACTGGCAAAGCAAAGCAACATGCAATTGAGTTTTTAGGAACTGAAAATGTTCTTGATTTAGATATTTGGATGGCTGCAGAAGATTTTGCTTATTACAGTCAAATTATTCCAGCTTGCTTTTACCGATTAGGCACTAGAAATGAAGATAAAGGAATTGTTTCATCTGTTCATACACCTACGTTTGATATTGATGAAGATGCATTAGAAATAGGAAGTGGCTTAATGGCCTATTTGGCTATTTGTGAACTAGCACAAAACTAATTGAATTTTTTTTAGTATTCCAATTTTATCAATCAATCAATCAATCAATCAACAAATCAACAAATCAATCAATATTGTTTTTTTATAAATAAGTCTTTTATATTATCAAATTCTTTGCGATAATAAAGTCCAATACCCTGTGTGGTAATGTTTCTGTTAAAAATAGGGTCAGTTGTAAATCTGTTAAAAACCCTGGCTTTTATATTGCCATTATTTGAAATATTGTATTGTGCTAAAATATTATTTTGCGAATTATCAGTAGCAAAACTTCCTTTTACTTCTAACTTATTATTTAACCATTTGGTAGAACCTGAAATGATAACACTTCTATTTTTTGTTGGATCAATAGCGTTTTGCAAATCAAAATTCAAATCAAAATTAGGAATGTATTTATTTACAATATTACTAACTTGAGAAGATGCCAATTCTGATAAAGTATTTACCCCAATATTATTGTTTATTCCTCCAGCATTTGAATTGTTATTAATAGCGCTAAATTTTCCAAAAACAATTAAACTAATAATTTGCTGAGTCATGTTTTCAGGTTCTTTCCGTAAATTATTTACAGCTAAATTTAAATCCGAAATATTGCTACTATTCATTGAATTATCAACGTCTGGGAAGTTTAAATCAAACTTATAATCAGGTTGTATCAAAGTACCGCGAATATTCATCAGCGCTTCTACATTTGTTTTTTGCTCGGTGGTGTTTGATGTAGAACCCTGATTATTTATAATTGAACCTGTAAGTTCACTCACAGTAGCTTTTGCCTTGTAAATGCCTAGTATATTTAATTGAGCATTTAGTGGATCACCACTCCAATTGATAGTACTTTTTTGTAAAATAAACTTTTTTGGAACAATATTTAAAGCCGTAAATACATAATCACCTTCATTAACAATATACTCACCATACATATTAAAAGCACCTTGTCTGGTTAATTCCAATTTGATATCACCAATGCCTTTTGCCCTTATTTTATCATCGGTTTGCTCATTAAATATAATTTGAACTTCAGCATTTGGTTTTGCCTTTATTAAGCAATTAATTGAAAATCCACTTAAACTTTGTTGCCTATTAACAACCATTTTATTAATGGTATCTTTTGAATAAAAATGCATCAAAGTTTCATCTTCGCCATCACTTACACCAAATGGAGTAATCGCAACTTTAGTGCCTTTTTCGGTTTCAGCTTCTATGTTTAAGGCCACTTCATTTAACGGACCTTTTATCGTCATATCTCCACTTCCAAATGCAATTCCGTGATACAATGAATTGTCCTTGCTAGTAGTATTTAAAACCATTAAATTTTTGAAATTATTGATGCCGATATCAAAATCAAATCCATTGAAATTATGATGATTGATGGTTCCGCTAACTTTCGCTTTATTGCTATAAATATCACTCAAGTAAAAAGGCGAAATTTCAAATATGTTTTTATTAAAATGTATGGTACTTGAACAATTATATATTGTTTGTAAATAATTTATTTTAGTTTTAAAATCATTTACTTGTAAATAACCATCTATATCTGGTTTGTCTAATGTACCACTAACCAAAGCTTTTAAACTTAATTTTCCATCATAAATTGTAATATATTCTTTTACAAAAGGCTGAAAAGCAATTACATTGGCATCATTCAAGCTAATACTTGCATCAATGGCATTTGTGTTTAAAAGCCAATATCCATTTGCTTTTAAATTTTTTAATTTTCCGTTTAATGTACTTGCATCAAAACTAAGTCTTTTGTTTTTGTCATCGAAAGAACTTGTTAACTCAAAATCACCAATGGAATCATTGTCTAATTTCAAATTATTGATTCCAATATTTCCATTGATAACATTTTGCCCTTGTAAGTATTGATAGGTAATGTTTCCATTGGCTTTTCCATTAATGTTTATATATAGTTTTGGGTATAATAAATTGATATTATTTAGATCAAAATCGGTCAATGAAAGCAATACATTTTTTTTACCTGAATTCAAATCATACCTGCCATTTAATCCAATTAATTGGTTTGAATTACTTAATAATAATTGTTCTATTTTAATAGTTGAATCATAAAAATTTATAACTCCATTTGGATTAATATTCCAATTAGATTGGCTATAATTAATATTTGATTTGTTAAAGTTTAGCTTTATTAAATGAGGCGAAAAATCAATGCTGCTATGAATGTTTGCATAAATAATACTGGTTGTATCTTCTACTAAAACCTCCAAGCTAGCTTTATTATTAGCTATATTGGTTTTTATAGCAAAGTCTTTTACAAGTGTTGTATCGTGTTGTGAAAGTTTTGATATTCCAAATAAAAACTTTGCAGTATTGTTTGAATTAATGTCAGTTTTTAAAGTTAATTCTGAAAAATAATATTGATCAATTCTTAGCGATTCTATAAAACCAAGTATTTCAATATTATTTTTGAAATTACTAAAATTGCCTTTTAGCTCCATTTGTTCTATACCAATTTCAGGGAAAAATAAGGGTGAAAGTTTTTGAGTAGTTTTTATATTTAAATAATAATCAAAATTTTGATTGGTAATTTCTTCATTTTTATAAGGTGTTAAATAAGCAGGAATAATTTTGTAAAGCATATTATTGAAACATTTTTGAAGATTCATAAAATTATATTCTCCGTTGATGTTAGCGTTTAAAAATTCGCTTTTAAAAATTAATTTTCTATTGGAAGTTCCTGCATTACTCGATTTGATATTTATTTCATCAAAAACATATTCTGCATTATTGTATTCAATATTGGTATTTGTAATTTTAATTTCACCGCTGTTTTTATCAATATTTTTAACCGAAAAATCTCCGTTAATTTGGGTAGAAACAATCAAGTCTTTATCGTATAAATTTAAAGTTTTAAGCTTCACACGATTTAAATTTGTTTCAAATAAAAACGATGGTATTTTTTTATTTAAATCAATCTTACCTACCAAACTTAAACCAATGTTTTCATCATTAATATGAAGCTTGCCATTGAAATACTTCCTATCAAAATCACCCGTTAATTCAATATTTTTATAGTTATAACCATTGTAGGTAAAGTTTTGAATATTGGTATTTGCTGTTGCTTTTAACGTTTTTACATCAAAACCTTTTCCGTTTAATTCACTTGTTAAACTTAAGGTTCCATACTGCTTGGTATCATTTAAAAGTGCCCCCAAGTTAAAGTCTATAATGTCTAATTTCCCTGAGTAAATTGATTGCAAAGCATCATTCGTTAACTTCATATTTAAATCGGAACTAATGTTTCCAAATGGAGTTTCTAATTTACCATAAGCTACAAAATCATTAAAGAATCCGGTGTAACTTCCTTTAAATTTTATTATGCCAAATCGCTCTAATTCTTTTGGCAATTCCATTCCCGCTAATTTATCTAATTCTTTCTTTACCGATGTAGCTGAATCCGCAAAAATTTCAATAAATGTTTGATCAATATTTGGTAAACCATTCATGCTTGCATGCCCATGAAATTGGGTATGATTTGCATATTTTAAATGCGCATCTTTTAAATCTAAATTATCAATGGTGCCTCTTAATTTTGCGGTTATTACTGCATCGTAATTATACTCATTAAGCATTGGTGCAAAAAAAGCAATGTCAGAAATATGAATATAGCTTTGTTTTAAATTGGCAGATAGTTTAACATTACTAATAAAATTATTTGCTAAACTATCGTAGTTTTCAAACTTCATACAAGCATAATCTTTTATTTTACTTTTATTTAATTGCAAATCGAGGTTTGCAAATTCCATAATAGTAGGGGAGATGATGGCTTTACAAGCCATTTTTTTGATTTGTAAACCACATTTTTCAAATCCTGTTAATTCCTTTAAATAAAAATGCAAGGAGTCTTCTATGATTTTAAAATGGCTCGCGTTAATAT
>CAMCQX010000006.1 GCA_945876985.1 Chitinophaga pinensis | reverse complement strand
GCAACTACGCTTACTGGAAGTGAAAAAGCAGGTTCCGCAGTAGCAAGTTTATCGGGGAAAAACATTAAAAAATCGGTTTTAGAATTAGGTGGCAGCGATCCTTTTATTGTATTGGCTGATGCCGATTTGGAGCAAACTTTAACGGGTGCCATGCAAGCCCGTTTTCAAAACAACGGACAAAGTTGTGTGTCGGCCAAAAGATTCATTGTTCATCAAAATATAGCTGATGAATTTTTAAAAGGGTTGATAGAAAAAATGGAGAAGTTGGTGATAGGAAACCCAATGAATGAAAATGTTGCCATTGGTCCTTTGGCCCGCAAAGACTTACAAGAATTGTTAAATAGCCAAGTAAATGAAACTTTAATTGCTGGCGCAACGATATTACACCAAACCAAAAATATTCCTTCAACGGGTTTCTTTTTTCCGCCAACCATTATTGGCAATATTCCAAAAACGGCTAGGGCATTTAGCGAAGAATTATTTGGTCCGGTAATTAGTTTTTATACATTTACCGAAACAGATGAAGCCATTGCTTTAGCCAATGCTACCAGTTACGGATTAGGTGCTAGTATTTGGAGCAAAGACATTATGCAAGCCAAACAAATAGCCAACAACATAGAAAGCGGCATGATTTACATTAATCAAATAGTAAAAAGCGATGCAAGATTTCCGTTTGGAGGCATCAAAAAATCGGGTTTTGGTCGCGAATTAGGCGAATTTGGATTAAGAGAATTTTGCAATGTGAAAACTATTTGGGTTTAGTAATTTACATTTTTTGTAAATTTATTTAATTAAAAATTATTTACTATCATTGCGCCCAAATTAAAAAAAAAATACTCTTAGGAGCTGCTTTACTTGCTATTTCTTTTAACATTCAAGCTCAGGATGTGGACAAAATGGAAACCAAGTTTGACTACATTCAATTACCGTCAAAACCTCTTGATAAGAGCATAAAAAACTATACTAGCAAAGTAGTAAGTGGCGCAGAAGCCATTAACAAAAAACTAATGGACGATTATAATTTAGCCGTAAAACAAGCTGAAGCTGATTATCAAAAAGACATGGTTAACTATTCTGTTAAATTAAAAGAAGCCGAAGCAGAATACCAAAAAGAATTGCTTGCTTATCCTGCCTTATTAAAGTATGCCAATGATACTTATTTAAAAGAAAAAGAATTGTACGATAAAAAGTCAATGTTAAAAAAATTAGCTGAAAGAGAATTGGGTGAAGAGGGAAAACCTGTTAAAAATATTCCTAGAGAGCCCTATAAAAAAACACCTAATATTCCTTACAAAAACACCCCTGCTATGCCTCAATTGGCTAAGGTATTTAACGCGGAACAATTGGCGGGTACTTATTTAAAATTAGAAGGTTTTAAACCAGGCGCTACCAATTCAGTTAATATTACTGCTCAATTGGGTGACTTAAGTCCTTTGGATCCTGAAATGAAAATTGCTGATATGACCTATTACAGCAATGGCAAATCAACACCTTACAAAGCATATTCATATATTATTAAATACAAACGTTTAATCACATTACTTGTAGAAACCCCACAAGGAGTAGTATACAATGAAGTTCCAATGGAAATAAACAAAGACCTTATTTATAAATCTCCAAGTGAATTCAAAAGCGAATATGAATTAAATAATTGGTGGTCGTCAAACAAATCAAGAATTCAAGATCTTTTGGAAAATGAAACGGTAGAAAAAAACCTGAGCGTTATTCAAACTCTTTTAAATGACAATTATGCATTTAAAAAGGTTAATTATATGGCAGACATTTATTTGGTAAAAGATAAAAAAGTAGATTATACCGATTATCAAAATGCTTATTTAGCAGTAATAGAAGGTTATAATTCATTAACTGAAAACTACGAAAAAGTAGCTGCAAAAGCTAAAATAAATGAAGCCATTGCTATTTGGGAAAAAGCTTTATTAGAATCTGATGTAGAAAACAAAAAAGCAAGAATAGATGAAGATGTAACTTATGCTACATACTTAAATTTAATTGAAGCATATATTTTTGTAGATGATTTTTCAAAAGCAAAATCTTTAACGGCTAAATTAACTATATATGATATTCCAAGAAGGGTAAGAAAAAGAATGGAAGAGTTAACCGTTTTTGCCTTAGCACAAAACGAACGTTTTAAAGGTTTTTACGGCAAATAAATTTGATTTGCTAATTATAATAAACAAAAAAAGAGGACTAAATTTTAGTCCTCTTTTTTGTTGATAGTGGTTTAAAAATTATTTTTTTCTAGCAATTACTTTCATGGTTTTTTCTACAATTGCGTTAGCAGTTAAGCCATATTTTTCCATTAATTGATCAGGAGTTCCACTTTCACCAAAGCTATCGTTAACGGCTACCATTTCTATAGGAGTTGGGTTGTTAATTGCCAATAATTGGCAAATGCTATCGCCTAATCCACCATTCATTTGGTGCTCTTCGGCAGTAACAGCGCAACCTGTTTTAGCAACGCTCGCTAATATTGCAGCAGCATCTAAAGGTTTAATGGTATGAATATTTATGATTTCGGCATTGATACCTTTTTCAGCTAAAATATGACCAGCTTCTATGGCTTTCCAAACCAAATGCCCGGTTGCAAAAATACTTACATCAGCACCTTCATTTAACATAATGGCTTTTCCAATTTCAAAATGTTGGTCAACAGGAGTAAAATTAGGAACTGCCGGGCGACCAAAACGCAAGTAAACCGGACCTTCATAATCGGCAATGGCAATGGTTGCTGCTTTGGTTTGGTTAAAATCGCAAGGATTGATTACCACCATATTTGGTAGCATTTTCATTAAGCCAATATCTTCCAATATTTGATGAGTTGCTCCATCTTCACCTAAAGTTAAACCAGCGTGAGAAGCACAAATTTTTACATTTTTATTTGAATATGCTACTGATTGACGAATTTGATCGTAAACCCTGCCAGTTGAAAAATTAGCAAATGTACCTGTAAAAGGAATATGGCCGCCTATAGTTAAACCAGCAGCTACGCTTATCATATTTGCTTCAGCAATTCCCATTTGAAAAAACCTATTTGGATAATCTTTGATAAAAGCATCCATTTTTAAAGAACCAATTAAGTCGGCACAAAGTGCAACTACGCGTTCATTTTTTTTGCCTAGTTCGTGTAATCCTTCGCCAAATCCGCTTCTTGTATCTTTAGTGTTTTGAATTTCAAATGTTTTCATTTTGTATGATTGTTGAGATGAGATTGTATTAATTGCTTCGCAAAATAAACATTGCAAAGCTAAAACTACCAAATTTATTTGCCACTATTATTCACAATTATGCATAAAAAAACTGCTCCAATATTGAAACAGTTTTTTATTAAAATAATTATAATTAATTTTAGTTTTGACAAATCAAAACAACTTTAGTTGAACCCATTGCATCTGCCGAAATAGCTGTAAATTTAGCCAATCCTTTAATGCCAGCAGCAGTTTGAAAAGCATAAACAGACTCAACAGCTAATGAAGTAATTTTATCGGTTGAACCCGCTGAAAAATCAAGATTAACAAAAGAGTCGTCCACTTTTGTTGTATTTTTAATATTATCAAACTCAGAAGAAGATACTGTACTTGCTAAAAATTTGGTTTTGTTTTGAACCACCCACATATTTATTTCAGAGTTCCAAATAATTTTAGCACCATTGGCATTACTAGGTGCTGCAAATGAATTTTTATCTGTAGTTCCATAATAATACACAAAATCAATAAGACTTGAGTTTGCTTTAGCAGTTCCGGCAGTTCCAGCAGTATAAGTTGCAAAATTATTAGCCAATCCAACAAATTTGTATGGAATAGTAGTATTTGTTTGAGCGCCCAATTCTATTTCACTAGAAGCTAATAGTGTATTGTCAACCTTTACATTATAGGTTAATTCAACAGTTTTAATTAATCCTTTATTGTCTTTTACATTCACAACAAATGTAACAGTTTTGCCAAAAGGAATTTGTAATGCGCTCACAATAAAATCAACGGGTACACTTTCCGAAAATCCTTCTTTTTGTGTAGCATCTACAACGTCATAAGTGCCAGGAGCTAAAAGCACTCCATTAACTTTAATATCAGTTTTTATAGCATCAATGGTAGTTCCTGCCGAAGGAGTAACTTTAAGTGTCATCCAAGTAGAAGTGAAGAAATTGGTAGTATCTACAATTCCAGTACCTGTACTGTCTGTAAGTGATACTGAAGGTCCGCTTGGAGCAGCTGTTTCGTCTTTACTACAAGATGTAAAAGTTAATGATATTGCAAAAGCAGCAAAAGCAATTGATAGAATGGTTTTTTTCATAGGTTTTGATTTTTAATTATTTTATGAATTTCAAAATTATAAAATAAAAGGAGAAATCAAATATATATTAACAAAATATTGCTGAACAAATTACTAGTTTAAAGTAATGTTGGTGGCTTGTCCGGAGTTTATTTTAAATTCTCTAATGAAGGTATTGTTACTTTTAGTTGCACCTTTTCCCCTATAAATTAACTTATAATCACCTGGTTGAATAATTAAATTGTGTTTTTGAACATCTACAGGTAATTTATGTATCCAAATTAATTCGCCTCTTATTACTTGATAAATGTCGGCATAAAAGTTTTGGATTGGATAATTAATATTTAATTTTCCGGGTTGTGGAATTTGAATGGTTGTTACCATATTTTGATCAATAGCAGCATCTTTAAAAAACATGCGAGGCAATGTCAATACTTCCAAATCGTATTTTCCAACCAAATATTTTTCTTTGCTATTTGCATTTTGAACGTGTAATGTTTTGTTCTGATTACTTGGCCTAACAATAAACTTTAAGTTGTCGTAATTAGTAACCCCATCAATTCTTACCAATAGTTCGCCTTGGGCCGCGTCTACACCAATTACGGTATGTTTTCCTGCGGTTACACTTATATTGTCTTTAACAATTGGCGGAATGGTATGAACCACCATTTTATATTTGTATAATGGGTCTAATAAAATGGTATCAGGATTTCCTTTTTCATTAATGGTATGGATGTAATTATAAACCATTTGGTTGCGTTCGGTCTCATAAAAAGTCATGTTTACATTACTTTCAGTTGGTTTGCTATAAATATCCAATAAATTTACCTGAGCAGTAGTATTATTCAATGCTTGTGAAACCACCATGTTTAACACGGTATTGAATTGTTCTTCGGTATTTGCATCGTAATAACGACCTACGCATTCAAATGCTTTTTGAAAATCGGCAGTGCTACCAAGTCCAATAATAAAAGGTTTTAAAACCACGCCTTTGCTTTGCAATGCTTCCGAAATAGCGCAAGGATCACCTTGACATTCTTCAATGCCATCGGTAATTAAAATGATTACATTTCTGGTATTGGGTTCTAACGGAAAATCATAAGCAGCCTGCTGCAATGAATAGGCTATTAAAGTAGTTCCTTTGGGCGAAATAGACTGAATACGTTTCTTAATATCAGCATGGTTATTTAATCTAAAAGGAACTTCTAAACGGGTGTCTTTACAATCACGTTTTGCTGGTGGCGAGGTGTGTCCGTATACGCGCAAAGCCAATTCTACATTTTTCGCGCCTTGTAAACTATCTATAATATTTGACAGCAAACGCTTGGCAATATTTATCCTTGTATCACGCTCCATGCGGGCAAACATGCTTCCGCTTGCATCTAATAAAAACAATATCCTGGTTTTTGCTGGCCTGTAAATTTGTTGCGCAGCAATAAAATTATTGGCCGTATTTAATAAAAAAACAGCAACCAATAAAAGCAGCCATTTTTTGTTTAAATTGATTTTATCAGAATGTTTCAATATTGGTTTTTAGTAAATAACGTATGAATCTATAATTTAGTAATCGCCTAATGTTTCAGGTAATTGACTTAATGCATTTGCTAGTTCAGCATCATTAGGCGAAACCCCATGCCATTTATGACTTCCCATCATAAAATCAACTGGATATCCCATTTCAGTTTTCATCATAATAAAAATTGGTTTTCCTTGTCCGCAAAGGTTTTTTGCATCTGCCATGGTAGCCAAAATACTTTCAAAATTATGTCCGTCCATGTGTAAAACAGTCCAGCCAAATGCTTTCATTTTGTCTTCAATATCAGCACCAATTCCCATCACTTTTTGGGTGCTTCCATCTATTTGTTGTCCGTTAAAATCGATGGTAACAATTAAATTATCAATTTTTTGGTGCGCTGCAAACATGAACGCTTCCCAGTTTTGTCCTTCTTGAATTTCTCCATCGCCCATTAAAGCGTAAACAATATGCTTATCGCCATTTAGTTTTTTTGCCAATGCAGCACCCGCAGCTACTGAAATTCCTTGTCCTAACGAACCACTTGCCATTCTTATTCCAGGCAAATGTTCAGCCGTGGCAGGATGACCTTGTAAACGACTATTTAGTTTTCTAAAAGTGCTTAATTCACTCACTTCAAAATAACCCGAACGGGCCAATGCACTATAAAATATGGGAGAAATATGTCCGTTCGATAAAAAGAAAACATCTTCTTCAGCTGCGTTCATATCAAAACTTGGATTGTGTTTCATGACTTCAAAATAAAGTGCTGCAAAAAAATCAGCACAGCCAATAGAACCGCCCGGATGGCCTGATTTTACAGCGTGCACCATGCGTAATACGTCTCTACGCATTTGACTTGAAATAGATTGAAGTTCTGCGATGTTTGTCATTTTCTTGATTATGTTTTGATTTTAAATTATAAATGCGAATGTAATTAAGGCTTTTGGTTTACCCATATTTTTAAGTAAACAATTATACCCATGTTTTACCATTTTGTAAAAGAAACAATAAAAATGCGCCTTTAAAGCGTGTAAACAAGTTTTAAGTTTCCCGAGTTTTTTACAATTTCTAAGTTATTGTTGTTGCTTTGCAAAGCAATAAAAATATTTTCAGGAAGTTTTTCTAATTGATATTTTTCAAAATTTGTTTTATCAAAAACATAAGATTGCGGTTCCGTTTCACTGTGAATTTTAAATCCTAAATTCAAATAGGCACTTCCGTCACTCCAATCTTTATCTATATAAGTCATCAAATCGCCAGGCTGCAAATGGGTAACAAATGCTTTAATTAATTTGCTTAAACCGCCAGTAACAGAAACATTTTTTTTGCAGCAAAAACTAATCAATTCAAACGACCGTTTGTTGGCTTCTAACCTGTTCATTTTTCTGCCTTTGCTAAAGGTAGCAATAGCTATTATCTCTTGCTGGTTGTACAAAGCATATTTAAAATATGCAGATTTAAATCCTAATAGATGGTTTTGATTTAAAAAAATTTCGGCCTCTTGTTTGTTTACTTTTTTTATTTCGCAATTCCTTGCAAATACTCTTTTGTTTTTACCAATTTTTGAACAAATAATAGATAAAACAATTTCCTTTTTATTGAACCAATCGTTTATCCAAAAAGAAAAAGTTTTGTTATTTACAGTAATATTTATTTTGCAAGTTGATACATTTACCTCAAATATATTATTTGGAAAGGCATTGTTTAAAGTGAATAAAATATCAGCAATTATTTCCAATCAATAAAGAAAATTTAGCGAAACAGTTCAAAAAAAGCGGTATATTTTTTTTTGCCTAAAAATTTTAAAAGTGCAAGCTTGGATAAGTTCATAACATTTATTTTAGGTCTTACATTTTTCCATTCTGTAAGTTTTAAATATTTGTAATAAATGCTTTTGAAAGGATGAATATTTAATAAATCCCATGGTTTTGAAGATCCTGAAAAGTGAATAATGGCTGGAAATTGTTTTAGTTGCTTTATTTCACTGATAGAATAGTAAGCTAACAAAGTAGTATTATCTACTTCAAAAACAGAACTTAACTGATTCCATTTTGGATCAATTATTAAACGTTTATTATATAAATTAGCATTTAATGCATCTTGGTCCCAAAAAGTTAATTTGTTGAAATGTGTTTTTATGTATTTAAACAATGTATCCTTTAAATTTTCTGTAACCCACGTTTTTGCATTTATTAATAATATTCCAGCATTAAAATATTTATATTTTTCGTCAAACCCAAGTCTAGAAGGCCCTTCATCATTTATTTCATTTACCGCTCCAATGGTATAGTTTTCAATATTAATATCCCATAATGGTTTTAGGTTTTCACAAACCACAATGTCTGTGTCTAAGTATAAAATTTTATTGGTTTGATGAATTAAAAAATCAGGAATTACTATCCTGTAATAGGTAGCAAATGATACATGATCAGAAACATAACAGTCCTTAAAAAGTGAAGCATCTAATGGATAAAACGTAAAAAGCTGCTGATATTTAAAAACGGTTTGCTTTACTTTATTTTCATTTTCGGTGCTAAAATCAGCGCTAAAAAAGTGAATGTGAATTTGATTTTCATTGTTATTTTCAAACAATGATGTAAGCATTACAACAGTGTGTTGTATATATTTATTATCGGCTGCACATGCTATATGAATCACTGTTTAATTTAATTTATAAATAGCACAAGTAGCAGAAATATGTTTAAAATTAGCGGTTAAACGCTCATGCTTTTCTTTATTAGTAAGTGAAGCAATTATGCTAGCTACCGAAAGTTTAAAAAATGAAACCAGCTTACTAATTGTGTCTAATTGTTTGGTGGAATAGTTAAAGTAAGTACCACAATCTACAATTTGTCCTTCTACTAATTTTAAAGAGGGAAAAGCTTGTTGTAATTCGTTTAAATTTGGTCGATACATGGTATCGATGGGATCTTCGTGATATGGAAAATTATAAGGAACCGAAATAATTAATTTTGTATCAGCATTCATTATTTTAACCAATGCTTCACAAAATGATGTTCGATCAGTTAAATGTTCCAATAAGTTTGAACAAATAACAAATGAAGCATTTTGTTGTTTTAGTTTTTCAATAAATGAAGGGTCAGTCACATCACCAACAAAATCAACGCCTTCAGCTTGTTTAATGTCTATATTTTTTACTGTACAATTTTTTTTAGCAAACTCATCAAGCAAGTTTGCTTTAATGTATGGTTGTGTTACTTCAATAAATTCTTTTGTACTTGAACCAATATTTAAAACCAAAGCATTTGGCTGTGCATATTGTTGAATAATTTTTTTAAACCAAAGTGATTCTTCGTAAAGCATATTTTAGTTTTTTATTCCAATTCTACCTGTGTAATCTATTCTGTTCAATAAAATTTGAACACCTTGTTCTTTAAAATATTTGTCAACTGCTTCTCTTGCACCCTTCCAATGGCCGTAATCATCAATAATTATAACTCCACCTGTAACTAATTTTGGAAACAAATGAACTAATTCGTGGTAGGTAGATTCATACCAATCAGTATCTAATCGCAAAATAGCTATTTTATTTGGCATAGTTTCGGGAATTGTATCTTCTACTTTTCCTTTCACATAATTTATCAAATTTGAAGGATATTGAGTTTTAGCTATATTGTTTTTTACATCATCTATTGGAGCGTAACACCACATTACATCTTCAGTTGTTTTTTCTGATTGACTTAAAAGATTTTTAGCATCTACTCCCAAAAGATCAGCATCCATATCGCTTGGTTCACTCATTCCATCAAAAGTATCATAAAGGAAAAAGTTTCTGTTAGCAGCATTTAATTGAACCAAACTTAACATAGCACACATAGAGCTTCCCCCTTTCCAAACACCACATTCAACTATGTCGCCTTCAATATTGTTTTTTACTATGTATTCAACTGCCTTGTTAAACGAATAAAGCCTTTCTTCAGAAGTCATTGTAAATGGTTTGCAAGTTTCCATAATTGAATTGAACGAGGGTTCAAAATCAGGAAATTTGTTTTCTGATTGGTTTGTTTTTATAAGTTGAAAATTAAATGACTTTAGTAGTTTGTTTAACATAAATAAAATATCAAAGCGTCAAAAATAAGAGAATATTTTGGTTTTATTGTAAAATATTGTTTATCTCATCAAGGTTACTGTTCCATGAATTTTATATTTTTTGCCCAACTTGCTTTCTGCCTCTATCATATAAAAATAAACACCCTCCGAACAATCATTACCCATATAAGTTCCATCCCACCATTTGCCATTTGGCATGTAATATTCATAAATTTGTTGACCCCATCTATTCCAAATGGTGCCTTTCAAATATTTTAAATTGCCATAGCTGCTGAGTTTATTCTCAAAATTATCATTTATTAAATCATTATTTGGTGTAAAAACATTAGGAATATGAATGATTAATTCGCCACTTGCTATAATGGTTAGCATGGCAGTATCAACGCAGCCGTTATTGTTTTTAGCATGTAATATTACAGCGTATGTTCCTTCGTTTTCAAATATATAAATAGGATTTTCAACAATAGAACTACCCAATTTATCAAAATCCCATAAATAGGAATTTGCGTTAATAGAGTTACTGTTAAACTGAACTTTTAAAGGAATTCCTCCTTCAGAAACATTGGAAGAAATGATGGCAATAACACTGTCCATTGTTATTTTTATAGAATCATTTGCCGAACAGTTTCCATTGCTATTTACAGCATTTAAATAATAATATTTTGATTTTGGAATGGATAAAATTGGATTTAATACTGTTGGATTATTTATTTCGTTTGCCGGCTGCCATGAAAAAATATCGCCATTCACTACCTTTCCGTTTAATTGAAAAGGAAAACCAGTACAAAGAATGGTGTCATTGCCAGCATTTACTATTGGTTTCAAATTTACATTCACTTGTACAGTATCGAATGCAGGGCATTGAACATTTATACTTTTTACAAAAAACTTAGTAGTTGTAATTGGAAATGCTTTAGGATTTAAGGAAGTAGAATCACTTAAATATTTTGCCGAGGTCCACCTTACCTCAGTGGCTCCATTAACAGTTAAAAAAGTGGTATCAAATTCGCAAATGGTTTTATCTAATCCGGCATTTATTGAAATAGGGTTATTTACAATGATGTTAACACTATCAAGGTTTTTGCAATATCCATTATTTACATTCAAATAAAATTTTGTGGTAGTTAATGGTTTGGAATAAGTAATCAATGAAGTTGAATCTTTAACCAAAAAATTAGGATACCAACGAGTAATTCCAACCCCACTTCCTTGTAATAAGAAACTATCGTTCACACAAATTTGTCCTCCAATTCCAGCATCTATCATTGGTAAATTTCTAACCAATACATTTATTGTATCAGCATATAAACAACCACTGAAACCACTTTTTACAATAAAATTAGTAGTTGTAGTTGGTTTAACAAATGGATTAAAAATAGTAGAATCACTTACCAATGAGTTTGGAGTCCATTTGTAATTAAAGCCACCAGTTGCTATTAATTGAATAGAATCACCCACACAAAGTGAAGTGTCCTTACCTGCGTTTAGTGCCAATGGCAATGAAACACTCACTTGCACAGTATCATGTTTTATACAAGTATTATTTGTGGCTGTTAAAATATATTTTGTAGTAATGGTAGGTTTTGCATATGGATTTAAAACCGTGTAATTTGATAAGCCCAAGTTATTTTCCCAATAATATAAACCAATTGCATTGGCATTTAACTGAACACTATCGCCAGGACAAATACCTTTGTCGATTCCAGCGTTTGCTGAAACTGAAGTAACATTTATTCTTACGGTATCGCGAGCAATGCAATAACCATCTTTAGCTAATAAAATATAATCAGTTGTTATAATTGGTTTAGCAAAAGTATTGGCTACTGAGCTATCGGTTAAACCAATGCTTGGATACCATTTTAGTGAATTATATCCAGTTCCATTTAGCTGAATACTGTCGCCTAAACAAATATTTTGATTAATGGAAGCATTGCTTATTGGATGATAAATAAGTACATTTATTGTATCGCGTTTAACACAAACACCGCTTCTTGCTTCTAAAATATATTGTGAAGTAATTTGTGGTTTTACAATTGGATTTAAAAGGGTAGAATCTAAAATAGCATTGTTTTTTTGCCATGCAATGCTCCCAATTGTTGAAGCCGTTAAACGAATGCTGTCGCCAAAACAAAGTGAAGTATCTCGTCCTAATTGAACTGAAACTTGGTTAACGATAACTTGTACTGTATCTTTTTTAATGCATCGGCCAATGCTTGCTGTGAGCAAATAATTGGTTGTAATTTGAGGTTTAACAAATGAGTTTAATTGGCTACTATCAAATAAAAAATAATTTGGACTCCATTTAAAAATACCCGTTCCACTTCCTGCCATTCTCACGCTATCGCCCAAACAAATAGTTTTATCTATTCCAGCATTTGCCTGCGGATTATTAACAGTTATGCGAACAGTATCATATTTTAAGCAGCCTAAATTTGTAACTTTTAAAATATAATTGATAGAATTTGTTGGTTTTACAAATGTATTTAAAACGTTGCTATCGGTTAAAAACAATGAATTTTGCCAATAGGCCGTACCAATTGCATTTGCATTTAAACGAATGCTATCGCCCAAACAAATGGTTGAATCAATTCCTGCTTGCGCCAATATTGGTTTAACAATTACTTTTACAGTGTCGTAAACCAAACAAACGCCCGTTACTCCTCTAATAATATAAGTGGTAGTATCTGCTGGTTTTGCATACGGATTTGCTATGTTCACATTACTGAGTCCTATACTTGGAAACCAAAAATAATTTGTTGCACCAATTGCATTTAATTGAACGCTATCACCTTTACAAATAGTAACATCATTGCCTGCGTTTACACTTGCTATGGTAAAAAACAAAGTAATACTTTCCGATGAGTCTATTTCATTGCAGTTATTAGTAACTTTTAAAAAATAAGTTCCAGCTAATTTAGCTTTGTATGAAAATTGGTTTGCGCCTGCAATGGCCAAATTATTTCTAAACCATTGGAATGTAACACCACTAAATGTATCAATAGGATAGAGAATTGAACTATCACCGGCACACAAATTAATTGAAACAGGTAGTTTAAGTTTGAATGGATTAGGAGGAGCAATTTTTGCAAAATAAGAATCTTCGGCTCCTGAACTTATTAAAGTATTTGTTCCGAAAGTAGCAGTAATAGAAAAAAATCCACAAGTGAATAAATTGCCAAAATTATCGGGAACTGTTGCATAACAATAATCTTCCCCACTACCTCCCATTTTTAATGCATTGATAGTTGAACCATTTGTGGGGTCAACTTTACAAATAAAACCATCGCCTAAACCATTTGAAGTAAGTATTACACTGTTTCCGAAATTTACTGTATTGTTAAAATAACCAGAGGCAACAAGGTTGTTTTCTTTATTAAAACAAATATCCCATCCATATTCAACCCCTGTTCCACCAATTACTTTTACCCATCTTAATACACCAGCACTATCGTACGATGATAAACAAACATCGTAAGCTCCATTGTTTAATAACGGCAAGCTTGAGCCGGGTGAATTTGAACTAAATGCGGAATTGCCTATCCCAAAATGACCAATGGTATAAACATTACTAAACTCATCTAATACACAGCTTGACATTCCCTCGTCAGCAGCGCTACCCATGCTATTCACCCAAATCCAAGTTCCGCTACTTGTAGTCTTTGCAATAAAGCCACCCCATCTTAAAGCATTTGTTATTGTTATAGTGCCAAAAGTTGTTGATGCCCCCGAATAACCAAAACTTCCTGCTACATATATGTTATTTTGTTTGTCAAAACAAATATCAATTGCCAATTCTAGGCCGGCTCCTCCTGCAGTATTTACCCATTGAAGTATGCCTGAGGGCAAATATTTTGCAATAAATAAATCATGACTAGCGGAACCTGTTTTGTTAATGGTTGAACCCGATGTAGTACCAAAAGTAGCAGTTCCACTAAATAAACCTCCAATTACAATATTCCCATTATAATCTATATTGATGCTACAACCTTCATCTGTAGTAGTTCCGCCCGATTTAATGGCCCATATTAAAACACCGAGCGTATCATATTTTGCAAGGAAAATATCATCACTTCCATTTGAAACCAAAGTTTGAGATGTTCCAGAAGTAGTTGTAAAAGTAGCCGAACCACTAAATGCGCCTATTGTGTATAAATTGCCTTTATTGTCGTATTTAATTTTTAGAAAGCCAAAATTAGCACATTCATTTCCTGTACTTCCTATGGAATTTTTCCAAACTAAGTTTTTATTACAGTCCATTTTTGTAATATAAATATCTTTTTGACCCAATGATACCAATGACCTTGATGCCAAACTCCCTGTTCCAGGAAAAATCAGTGTTCCATTAAAACCTCCAATTATAAAAGTGTTTCCATTATTGTCTGTTGCTATGGACCTAGCAAAATCAGAACTCGTGCCTCCTATTTTTTGAGCCCATTTAAAAGTTTGAGCTTTAGATAAAAAAAAGCTAAAAAATATAATGGTGCATACAAAAAATTGTTTAATCATTTTTTTAATTTTTTAAAAAAAATTTGTGCGTGCGAAATTAGTTTTTTAATTTATCAATTAAAAAATTATAAATCTTGAAAAATATATACATTTTGTTACTTTTGGTGAATAAATTTTATACTAAAACGTGTTTCAAACTCCAATACTATTTTTAATATTTAATAGGCCAGATTCTACAAAACTGGTGTTTGAAAGTATTAGAAGTATAAAACCCGCCAAACTTTACATAGCTGCCGATGGAGCAAGAAAACACAAAGTAGGTGAAGATTTGCTTTGTCAGGAAACAAGAAGCATTATAGATTTAATAGATTGGGAATGTGAAATAAAAACCCTTTTTAGAACTGAAAATTTGGGCTGTAAAATAGCTGTAAGTTCGGCTATAGATTGGTTTTTTGAAAACGAAGAGCAGGGAATTATTTTAGAAGACGATTGTTTGCCTAATGAAAGTTTTTATATTTACTGCGAAACGTTATTGAACTATTATGCTTCTAATGAAAGAATCATGCATATTTCAGGGAATAATTTTCAAGATGGAATTGTGAGAGGAGATGGGACTTATTATTTTTCAAACTACAACCATATTTGGGGTTGGGCTACTTGGAAACGTGCATGGAAAGCCTACAATGTGGATTTAAGTTTTTTAACTGAAACTGAAATTGAGACTTTGATTGAAAAACAATTTGATACAAAAAAAGAACGTTTGTTTTGGAACAATATTTTTAAAAAAGTAATCAATAAAACCATTGGAACATGGGATTATCAATGGACTTATGCAGTTTGGAAAAACAATGGTTTAAGTATATTGCCAAACAAAAATATGATTGCTAATATTGGGTTTAATAACAATGGAACGCATACTTCTGGAGTTGATATTCTTGGGCTTAGTAATATGAGAACATTTTTAATTTCAAAAATTATACATCCAACTGAAATTGAAATTAATAAGAAAGCCGATAAATATGGATTAGATCATTATTTCAATCCTAATAAGTTTTTTTACCTTTACAAAAAAATTACTCATACTATAAAAATTAAAAATTGAAAAAGTTTATTCAAAAGTTTCTTGGTGTTGCCAAGTTTAATAAATACCTCACACAAGAGTTTGATAAAGTTAAACTAATTTCTGCTCTGCCTATTGTAAATCAAATTAAGGAAAAGGCAGGAAA
>CAMCQX010000005.1 GCA_945876985.1 Chitinophaga pinensis | reverse complement strand
GGATGTTATCAAGAAAGAACATTTACCATCAATAAATTCAACAATACATTCAATCCTGATTTTGCATCAAACAAACAAAATGCAACAACCACTCCTTTTGATTTTACTTTTTCGAACAATACCACTCCCATGAGTGATTATAATTTTACTTGGAGTTGGGGAGATGGTAACACTGCGCAAAACAATAATTTGATCAATTTTTATACATATACCAACAATGGCACATACAGTGTAAAATTAGTCGCTCAAAATAAAGTAACAGGATGTAAAGATTCAATTGTAAAAGCTAATTACATTACTTGTTCTGGTGGAACATCTGGTGTATTGGCAATGAATACCAATAAAATAAATCCAATTTGTTATGGTGAATCAAATGGTTCTATCACTTTAAATACCACTGGAGGAACCACTCCTTACCAATATAAAATAAATAATGGAAGTTATCAAAGCACTAATTCATTTACAAACTTAAGTGCTGGCATTTATACAGTTTATGTAAAAGATGCAACCAATGCAACAGTATCAAAAACCGATACATTAATAAATCCTAATTTGCTTGCAGTTGGTGGAATTTTGGGAAGTAATGGTGTGCCAGTAAGCAGTACACAAAATTATAATATTGCTTCACAAAATGGAGTTATTTATACATGGAATATAATAAACGGAACGCTTTTAAGTGGCAATGGAACCAATAGCATTCAGGTGCAGTGGGCAGGTTTGGCTGGTATTGGAAAAGTAATAGCGAACATTGTTAAAAACAGTTGTTCAGCTGCCGATACTTTGGTGGTATCAATAGGAAGTAATCCATTAACATTAAGTACCATTAAAACTGATGAAACTTGTGCTGGAAAAGCAAATGGTGCTATTACAATCAATGCTGTTGGTGGAACTTCTCCATACCAATATGCTATGAATAATGGAACGTATCAATCAGGTAATACATTTAGTAGTTTAGTAGCAGGAATTTATGTAAGCAAAGTAAAAGATGCATCCAATGTTATTTCACAAAAAACAGATACCATTAATGCCGGTGTTGGAATTACTGTTGGTGTTATCAATGGTATAAATTTAGTAAAACCTTTTGACCTTATTAACTATGTTATTTCACAACAAATTGGTGCAACTTATATTTGGAATGTAAGCGGTGGAAATATTGCTTCAGGACAAGGAACAAACATAGCGCAAGTAAGTTGGGGAGCAACAGCAGGAACAGGATTGATAAAAGTAAAAGTTAACAGTGCCGTGGGTTGTATTGATTCAACACAATTAAATGTTACCATTGGTTCAACCAATATATCAAGTGCATCGCCAATTGTAAACGCTCTAAAAGTATATCCAAATCCGGCATCTACTATTTTACATATTGATTTAGAAAAGCCAGGATATTATACTGCCAAACTTTCAAGTGTATCTGGTCAGTCTATCATTTCACCAACCACAGGAACTGTTGATATTTCAGCATTGGCAAACGGAGTTTATATCCTTAGCATTTACGATTCCAATAACAAATTAATTTCAACCAATAAGGTAGCAATTATAAAATAACTATAAACTTTATGTACAATAAAAGCTGCTCATTGGGCAGCTTTTTTTGTTTTTACCCCCGTTCTATTGCCTATAATAATTTGCAGAAACCTTCATCAACCGTCATGCTTGCTTACGTTTATGTCTTTTGACCAACCGTTGTTACTTTATTGGTTGGTAAAAACACCAACCATAGGCAATTTAGGATTTCGAATTTCTCACTTTATTCGTGAGATTGCTTCGTGCCTCGCAATGACGTTTAACTGTGTTTTCTCTAACTAATACGATAAATGTTCGGTGAAAACACCGAACATAGGCAGTGCCTGTTATTTGGCGAGCGTTGGCCCGACAATAAAGCGGGCCGTGCATCTGGCCTTGCGGGAGGGTAGCTTTTTATTGTCATGTCCCGACACATCGGGATTGTTTCTTTTTCATCACAGGAAAAAGAAAGAAGAAAAAAAGGATAATGATTGATGTTTAAAAAAATATAACTCTATAATGGTTATAAGGAAAGAAGACTGTGTCAGTTTACCAACTGATGCCTGCGGCATGACGATTGTTGGTGTTTTTTTTAGCATAACTATCCTTAGTCTGAAGCCAAGCCATTGCGGGCAGGGTCCGATAGCTATCGGACTACGGATTTAAAATGAAAAAAGAGTCTCCAAAATTGTTTTAAATGTGCCCGTGTCAGATTCCGATAGCTATCGGAAACTACAATCAATTAAAATCCTTAGAGCGATTTGCTAACTCTAAGGATAGTTTAGTTTATTTGTAATCCGAAGAAAAATTCTTAGCCAGTTCGTGATTTGTAATCCGAACCCATTTACTATTTGTACGAAGTTGGTGTCCTCACCAACTTCTCAAATTCGATTGGTGGGGACACCAAGCGAGGATAAATAGTATAAATATAATTGGTTGGTGAAAACACCAACCATAGGCAATCAAATTCCCCTCTAGAGGGGTGGTTGAAGACCGGGGTGGAAAACAAAAAAAGTCAGACCTGAGCCTGACTTTTTGGTAAATAATGATGTTTAATAATTATTTGGTTTCTTCTTTCTTAGCTGGATTAACAGCTTGAGTAGCTTCTAAACTTACTGCACTTTTGTTAATTCTTAACTTAGTACCTTCGCTTTCAATAATTAAATAATTATCATTTACTTCAGTAACTTTAGCCTGAATTCCACCTAAAGTAACAATTTTATCGCCTTTGGCAATGGAATCAATTAGTTTCTTTTGGTCTTTTTGTTTCTTCATTTGAGGGCGAATCATAAAGAAGTAAAAAATAGCAATCATTGGAACAAAGAATATCAATTGGCTCCATCCTCCGCCATTAGCTGCGGCTGCTTGTAATAAAGTAAAATTCATGTTGTGTTTATTTATGTTTTTGTTTGGTTTAAATTAATGAGTGCTTGGTGTTGTTGACGATGTATTTGCAGGAGTTACTTCTCCTTTAATTAAAAGCATGGTATTAGTTGGTGAAGTGTTAGCCACTACTGTTACTGTTTTTTCAGCATGATTTGGTTTTCCCTCACTGTTAAAAGTAACATCTATTTCGCTACTTTTTCCGGGTGCAATGGGTTCTTTTGGCCAATTAGGAACTGTACATCCGCAACTAGCCGATGCGTTGGTAATTAACAAAGGATTTTTACCTGTGTTTGTAAATTTAAATTTGTGGTTTACCAACTCACCTTCTTTGATGGTACCAAAGTCGAACATGTTTTGTTCAAAAGTAATTTCGGTTGCATTTACGTTTTCAGCATTGGGATTTTCGGCCGTTGCCGGATTGGTTACTATTTCAGTTCCTGCTTGATTTCCGGTATTGCTATTGCAAGCAATTGTTGTTAAAATTAAGGTTGAAATAAGAATTCTTTTCATAAAGTATTTTGTTTTCGGCTTCAATATTAATAGATTTTTTTTGTTTTTGATTATCATTTCGCATTTCAACAAGCTCAATGACCGAAAGGCTCAATGAACTTCAATTTATTCCATTAAGCCCCTACCTGTTTTGATAATTTTATCTTCTTTGCGTAAATCCAATTGAATTTTATCCAATACTCCATTCATAAAAGTATGACTATTTGGACTGCTATAAATTTTGGCAATTTCCAAATATTCATTGATACTTACTTTAACTGGAATTTGGCTAAATAGGGTAATTTCACACATGGCCATTTTCATTAAAAGCATGTCAACAGTTGCAATCCTATCCGCATCCCAATTTTGAGTTTTAGAGCTAATTAATTCTGTTAAATGATCTTCGTGTTCCAAGGTTTTAAAGAATAAATCAGACACAAAATTAGTATCTTCAAATTTATCGTTATAAAACCCATTTAAAATTTCTGGTTGCTTGTTTTGTTTAATGGTAGAAAGCGTTTTTTGAAAAGCCATTAAAGCCATCACATCATCGTCTTCCCAATTAATGAATTGTTGTTCCATGTAATCGTTAAAAACTTCACTGTCAGCAACCAAACTTTCAACTATTTCTAGTAAAATTTGTTTTTCGGCAAAAATAGAAAAATCACCATCTTTTGTTGACGCTGTAAGGGTTTCTAATTCTTTTAATTCGGTAAATATTTGACGGAAGAAATCTGAACTTTTACTCCAATCAAATTTACTCGCTTTTATTTTTTCTTGTAAATTCAAGTCATTTTCAAACATGGCAATGGCACCATTATCGTGAATAGCTTTGATAAAAGCCAATTGTTCTGGTTGAGGAATGTGTTTGTTTTCTTGAATTTCAATTTCTTTTCCTAAAAAGAATTTGAACTCAATGATGAACGACAATAAAAAAATATAAACATCGTAAGCTTTGTCTAGTGATTTAACAAGATTCTTTTGTGCAACAGCCCTACTTGAGCTTTGATCTTGTTTGTAAGCATATAATGCTTGAAAAGTTTTAATCCTTAAAAAACGTCTGAATAGCATAGCTATTATTTTTTATGTATGCTAATTGATTTATAAATTCACTAGGCTTAGCAATACAATTTTTTAATTTACCTAAAGAACAATTTTATTATCATAAAAAGCTAAGTTTAGCAAAATGCTAAACTTAGCTTTTCAATTTTATTAGTAAGTAGAACCCACTCGCATGATGTCTTTAATGCGTTTTTCTGCTAATTCAGTGGCTGCTTTTTGTGTATGAACTTTATCTTTTTCCGATTTTTGGAAAATAGCTAAAGTAGTGTCATAAATTTTTTCAGTATTAGCAAAAGCCGTTTCACGGTTATAACCAATATGTTCTTGGTAAACATTGATTAAACCACCTGCATTAACTAAAAAATCAGGAGCATAAGCAATTCCTTTTTCCATAATCATTGGACCATGAATGTTTTCGTCAGCTAATTGGTTATTTGCTGCACCAGCAATTACTTTACATTTTAATTTGTTAATATTTACCGAATCTAATATTGCCCCCATTGCACAAGGTGCAAAAACATCCACATCTAAACCATAAATTTCTTCACCTGTAACAATGGTTGCACCAAAATCTTTGCTATATTTTTTTAGAATTTCTTCATTGATATCAGTAATAAATAATTGAGCACCTTCTTTGTGTAAATATTCAATTAAATGACCACCAACTTTTCCAACACCTTGAACTGCAATTTTTTTACCTGATAAACTATCAGATCCAAAAGCATGTTTTACAGCTGCTTTCATACCAACAAAAACACCATAAGCAGTTACCGGGCTTGGATCTCCTCCTCCGCCCATGCTTTCAGGTAAACCAACCACATGATCAGTTTCCATGTTAACATATTCCATATCGCGAGTAGTGGTATTAACATCCTCTGCGGTAATGTATTTACCATTTAAATTTTCAACAAAACGACCAAACTTACGCATTAATGCTTCGGTTTTAAGTGTTTTTGCATCTCCTATAATTACTGCTTTTGCACCGCCCAAATTCAATCCTGAAATAGAGGCTTTGTAAGTCATTCCCCTGCTTAAACGCAAAACATCGTTTACTGCATCTGCTTCACTTGTATAATTCCATACGCGTGTTCCACCTAAACCTGGTCCTAAAACAGTATTATGAATAGCAATGATTGCTTTTAATCCTGTGTACTCATCTTGGCAAAAAACTATTTGCTCATGATCGTGCTGTTGCAATTGAGAGAAAATATCTGACATGTTTATTTTAAATTTTAAAGGCTGCAAAAGTATGTTTATTTTTCACATTTCATAGCTGAAAAATCAAAGGGAAAAACTGAGCTTTTATTGATAAGAAATTAGACATCTTTCAAATAATCGGAAATATAATTACATTTGTGCTTTATTTATTAAATGGACCAACATTATACAATCATAATAATCAGCATTTTGTTTTCTGCTTTTTTTGCAGGCACTGAAATTGCTTTTATATCATCCAACAAATTATTAATAGAATTAAAAAGTAAACAAGGAAGCGTTACAGCTAATATTCTTTCTAATTTTGTAAACAATCCATCTAAATTTATAAGTACTACGCTAGTTGGTAACAATATAGGTTTAGTTATTTATGGTATTTATATGGCTAAAGTTTTAGATCCTATTCTTACTCAATTAGCACCTTATTTAGAAACGCATCATTTTCTTTTGCTATTTTCACAGACAATTATTTCTACTTTAATTGTTCTTTTTACCGCTGAATTTATTCCAAAAGTGCTTTTCCGCATTAATCCTGATTTAGTTTTAAATATTTTAGCGCTTCCATTTTTATTGTTTTATTATCTTTTTTGGCCAATTGTTCACGTAATTATTTGGCTTTCAAAAATTATATTGAATAGTCTTTTAAAAATAAAATACGTTGAATCAAATCCTGTTTTTACTAAAATTGATTTAGATGATTATATCAATCAAGTAAGTGATAATGATAGAGATGACGATGTAGAAGTGGACACCGAAATGTTTAAAAACGCTTTGGATTTCTCAAAATTAAAAGTTCGTGATTGTATGACTCCAAGAACTGATTTAGAAATTATAGACATTACCGAAACTCCAGAAATATTATATAATAAATTTATTGAAACAGGCTTATCAAAAATATTAGTTTATGGTGGAACACCTGATAATATTATAGGTTATGTACATCAAAAAGAAGTTTTTAAAAAGGTAGAATCAATCAAGGAAATTGTTTTTCCCATTGAAATAGTACCCGCAACTACCTCGGTAATGGATGTTTTAAACAGGTTTAGCAAAACCCGCAGCAGCATTGCATTAGTTGTAAATGAATTGGGTGGAACTGCAGGAATTGTTACCATTGAAGACGTAATGGAAGAAATTTTTGGAGAAATAGATGACGAACATGATACCGAAACTTTAACAGAAAAAGTTTTAAGTGAAAATGAATATTTGTTTTCTGCCAGACTAGAAATTAATTTATTGAATACCAAATATGACTTAGAATTTCCCGAAGGTGAATACAATACTTTAGGAGGCTTTATAACTGCAAATCATGAGGATATTCCTCAAAAAGGGGAAAGAATTGTTATTGATAATTTTGAATTTATAATTCAAAAATCGAGTGGTGCAAAAGTGGAAGAAGTGATTCTGAAAGTATTGTCAACAATATAAAATTATTATTTACTTAATAGCTGATGCAATGAAAAAACTTGTTCAATGAGTGAAGTTTGTTCATCATTTATTATTTCATAATCAGCTTTAGCCAGTTTCTCTTCTTGGCTCAATTGATTATTCATTCTTGATAATACTTGTTCTTTTAAAATGGAATCTCTTTGCATGGTTCTGCTAATTCTTAATTCCATTGGAGCAGTTACCACTATAAATTTATCTAGTTTTTTATAACTGTCGGTTTCAAACATTAATGCCGCTTCTTTAATAATGTAATTAATATTTAACTGCTCTTTTTTAAGTAGCCAATTTTCAAAATCTTTAAAAACTATTGGATGTACAATTTGATTCAATTGAGTTAATAAATCTTTGTTATTAAATGCTATATCTGACAGGTGTTTTCGGTTTAGTTCGCCTGTTTCTGTGTAACTTTCATGACCAAAAAGCAACTTTACTTTTGTAATCATTTCAGCATTCGAAATCATTAATATTTTTGCCCTTTCATCGGCATTATATATTGGCACACCAAGCTGTTCAAATATTTTACATACGATGCTTTTACCTGATCCAATACTTCCAGTAATACCTATTTTTTGCATTTTTAATTCAACTAAAATATAAGACTTTAGCTTTGTATATTTTTTACGTTTAATTACTCCTCAATAATTTTTGAGACTAAGGTGTAAAAATAATTTCCATCGTTAATTTTATAAGTACAATGGTTACTAATTGAACCATTTGTTTCGCATTTACAAGCAACCACTTTATTGTTTTCTGTAAAAAAATTACACTCATTACAAGCACCATTACTGCAAGTTTTCATTTCTGAATTTACATTTAAATGAACAGTATTATTTATTATTGAAATACTTACCGCTGATTTACTTTTTACATTTACTTTAGAACCTAATAAAATTAAATACTTTACCTGACCCACTTTATCAATGTAAAAAGTATCTAGTTTTCTTCCATCAGCAAAAGTACGCAAATAAGCTACTTTCAATGCTCGTTTGCTTTTATCGTTCATTTCAATTTTATCATTTAAATTGATGGTGCCAATAGCAATTTGCTGGCAAAAAGCTTGTTTTGACGCAATAAGAAAAAATAAAATAAGTAAATAACTTCTAATCATTTTAAACCAATAGATGAGCAATAAAATATGCACTTGCGGCCGCGGCTGCGCCAATTCCTAGAACTTTAAATGCTCCAAATACAGGAGGCTGACCAATTATTTTTGTTTTAAAATATCCAAATACAAAAAGGCTGATGGCTGTAATGATACAACTATAAATTAAAGCAGCATTGGTACTTAAACCAAAAATGGGAAAATATGCAGACAATGGAATTATTCCTCCAACAATATAAGCAATACCAATTGCTGCAGCACTATTTCTGGCAGCATTCAAATTTGGTTTTTCAAGACCAAGTTCAAATTTCATCATAAAATCTACCCAACGATCTTTATCTTTTGAAATATCGTCAACAACCAAATTCTGATGTTCAATACTTAAACCATAATCAGCAAAAATTTCCGCTACTTCTTGCTTTTCTCTTTCAGGGTAATTATCTACCTCAAAATACTCACGTTGTAACTCACTTTTATAATGATCAATTTCTGTTTTTCCTGCTAAATATCCGCCCAAACCCATGGCAATACTTCCAGCCACAATTTCGGCAATACCAGCAGTAACAATTACATTATTTCCAACTATGGCAGCGCCACTTAATCCTGCTGCTAAAGCAAAAGGAACGGTTAATCCATCACTCATTCCAATTACAATATCGCGAACTAACTGACTACCTTCAAAATGTTTTTCTTCGTGCATAAAATTTATGTTTAAAATAAAGTTGGCTGATCAGGTTTAGTAATTATTTTTTTCTTCACTTTTGGAATAGCTGGCTTTTCATCTTCCTCATCATCTTCCAATAATTTCTTCACCAATTCTTGTTCTTCTATTATAAATTCATCATTGAATAATTCAGCTTGAATAATTGCATCTTCAGTATTTTCTTCCTGTTTTATTTCTTCCTCTATTTCCTCTTCAGCAGCAATTAAATCAATGCTTAAAATTTCATTTCCTCCTAATTTATTACCTATGGCTTTCCAACCTTTTACATCTATAAATTCAGCTAAATTAATGGTTTGTTCGGTTGAATCTTTTTTAGTTTTACCAGTTAATAAAGTAATTTCTGGTAACTTTAAATCTGTAGCCACTAAGCACATATTTTTATCACCTTCAGTTATAAATAAAAATTTAGAATTGATGGTTTTTGTTTCAATTAAAAAACGTTTTACATAATATGTTTTTTGCTTCGCATCATAATAAATAATACTTAAAGGTCTATCTGCTTTAAATTTATTGATCAATAAAACTTGAGGTGCATCATAATGATTGGTTAGTTCAAAATTTGTTAATTCATAATTTCCATCTTTATAAATCACCAAAATCAAATCATCGTTGGTATAACTTCCTATTGACTTTCCTCTTCCATCACTATTTAACCTACCTATTACATCGTCATACCAAATATTTCTTCCACCTATGGTACTAATTCCTTTGGTTTTTTGCTTAATCGATTTTACTAAATATTTTGACAATGTATTTCCTTGAACTCCTCTTCCTTTGATTGCCAATTCGGCAAAATTATAATCAAAAACTAATTTACGAGCGTTGCTCAATGGACTTAAAGTTACACTTACAATTTCAGCTTCACTGTTTGGATTTGCTGTAAAGTAAAGCACTTTTGAATTTGGACTTCCAAGTGTTAAATCGTATTCTTTATCGCGGGTAATTCCTGATACATTGAAGCGTTTGGAATAACTTACTTTAGTTTTCCCATCAATATAAATCATATTGTAAGTCATGCGGTCATCACCTTTTTTAAACACATATGCGTATAAAATATCTTTGCCCACAAATGCTTTATCCTGCACTTTACTTACTTGCATTTTACCATCTTTTTTAAACACAATTACATCGTCTAAATCAGAACAATCGCAAATGTATTCATCTTTTTTAAGCCCAGTTCCTACAAAACCTTCTACCCTATTGATATATAATTTTTGGTTAGCAATGGCTACCGTTTTTGAGTCAATATTATCAAACGTTTTTATTTCCGATTTACGCTCACGACCCTTGCTGTATTTCTTTAAAAGGTTTTCAAAATACTTAATAGCAAATGGTTTTAAGTTTGCTAAATCATTTTTTATTTGCTCTAATTCGGCCTGAATTTTAGCAATGTAATCATCAGCTTTAAAACCATCATATTTAGAAATACGTTTGATTTTTATTTCTGTTAGTCTTAAAATATCGTCTTCATTTAATTCACGAATAAATAGTTTTTTAAACTTGTTCATTCCTCGCCAAATGGTGTCAATTACATCTTCAAAAGTTTCACATTCTTCAATGTCTCGGTAAATTCTGTTTTCAATAAATATTTTCTCGAGAGAAGCATAATGCCAGTTTTCTTCTAATTCACCTTTTCTAATTTCAAGTTCTCTTCTTAGTAATTCTAATGTATTATCGGTGCTAATTTTCAATAACTCATTTACTGGCATAAAATGAGGTTTATCTTGAATAATTACGCAAGTATTTGGCGATATAGAAATTTCACAATCTGTAAATGCATAAAGTGCATCAATGGTAATATCGGGTGAAATTCCTGGTGCTAATTGTATTTCAATTTCTACATCTTTAGCGGTGTTATCAATTACTTTTTTTATCTTAATTTTATTGTTGTCATTGGCTTTTATAATGCTTTCAATTAAACTAGTAGTGGTAATTCCATAAGGAATATCTTTGATGAATAAGGTCTTTTTATCTGACTCCTCAATTTTAGCCCTGCACCTAATTTTACCACCTTTCATTCCTTGATTGTAATTGCTTACATCAATAGAACCACCAGTGGGAAAATCGGGAACTAAATCAAATTTTTTACCCTTTAAATAATCAATGGAGGCTTCAATTAATTCAATAAAATTATGAGGTAAAATTTTGGTAGCCAATCCAACCGCAATACCTTCAACTCCTTGAACTAATAGCAAAGGGAATTTCATAGGCAATGAAATAGGTTCTTTTTTACGTCCGTCATAACTACTTTGCCAGTAGGTAGTTTGTCCGTTAAAAGCTACTTCTAAAGCAAATTTTGATAATCGAGCTTCAATATAACGAGCCGCAGCAGCAGAATCACCTGTTCTAATATCACCCCAGTTTCCTTGGCATTCCATTAACAAATCTTTCTGACCAATGTTTACCAAAGCATCGCCAATGGCGGCATC
Source organism: Chitinophaga pinensis (assembly GCA_945876985.1). Lineage (GTDB taxonomy): Bacteria > Bacteroidota > Bacteroidia > UKL13-3 > UKL13-3 > JAAFJM01. Next base: position 4,522 of record CAMCQX010000005.1, on the reverse strand, counting down.
TCCATGCGGATGGTATTGCATGGTTTGTCCAATAATATTAGCTACTTTATTAAAGCGGCCATCGTCCATTTCTTTCATGCTGTGCAATATTCTGCGTTGAACAGGTTTTAAGCCATCTTCAATTGCAGGAACTGCACGTTCTAAAATAACATAACTAGCATAATCTAAAAACCAATCCTGGTATAATCCACTAACTGGCGTTACGTGATATTCGTTATTAACGGGTATTTCGTTATTGTTGTTATTTAACTCGTCCATCAAAAAAATTTCTATTATTTAAAAGCTAACAAATTTATTCAAAATATTCATGGAAGTATCCACAATTTTTCAATTGTTATTCATATTTGACGGAAATTTGTTCAGATTTAATGTTTATATCAATCTATAACTACAAAAAAAAAGCTTAGTTTTCACTAAGCTTTATTGGTAAATATTTTAAGTCGTTGACCTTTTTTTAGTTTAGCGCCTTTGATTCTATTCCACTTTTTAAGCTGTTTTACAGTAACATTGTATTCATTGGCAATACTTGCCAACAAATCTCCTTTTCTTACTCTATAAAATATTTTATCAGCAACTTTTGATTCTTTAACTTTTGAATTAGCTAACGCCATTAATTGTTCATCGGCCAAGTTTAAGTTTTCAATGTTATTAACCGAAGCAAATTTTATAATTTTATTATAAGGTAATGTAAGTGAAACTTTATTGGCTGTAAATGGAATATATCCTCTTCTAAGCGATGGATTCAATAGTTTAATTTCAGCGACTGAAATATCTAATGCCATTGACAATTGTTCTAATGAATACCTGTTATCAACTTGAACAGTATCGGTATGGTAATTTAAATCTAATTCAGCAGGATAAATATTGTGTTCAGAAGCATAATTCATGGCATAATTAGCCGCAATAAACGCTGGCACATAACCACGAGTTTCTCTTGGTAAATAAGGCATTATTTCCCAAAAACTTCTTTTACCTCCACTTTTCCTGATGGCTTTATTTACATTACCCATTCCACAATTGTAACTAGCTATTACTAATAACCAATCGCCATAAACGCGGTACGAATTTTTAAAATACATGACAGAAGCCTCAGTTGATTTGATGAAATCACGTCTTTCGTCTAGCGAACTAGTAGTTTTTAAACCATACATATTTCCGGTAGGTGCCATAAACTGCCACATTCCGGCAGCACCAACAGGACTAGTGGCAGCATGATTCAAAGCTGATTCAATAACTGCCAAATATTTCATTTCTAATGGAATTCCTTCTCTATCAAAAATTTCTTCAATGGTAGGAAAATATAGTTTTGATAAAGTAAGCACTTTTGCTAATAATTTGCGCTTACGAACTGTATATAAATCAATATATGGCCTAACTTGGTCGTTATAATCTAAAGGGATTTCAGTTTCTAATAAACTCAAACGTGTTTTAATATCTTCATTTGAATAAACGGGCACTTCGTTTTCCTCAAAACCATAAATATTCAAATCACCTTGCCAAACTATTGGAAATAATTTATTCCTCAATTTAACAGTGTTTGAATCTATGGAAGCTAAAAAAATAGCATTGTCACTCAATACAGTTTGAGCACTAATACTATGAGTAGCAATTATACCAATTAGGATGAGAATTATTTTTTTTAACATTTAGTTCAATTAAGGAAATCAAATATAAAGATAAACGACATAGATATTTGTTCTATTATAAACAAACAAACAAAACTGTACATTAAAAACTAATTTGTTGTTTTGATTTTTACTTTTCCAGCCAAAATAGATACTTTTGATATATCTGTATCAAAGGATAAATTACCGCTCATATCAGCAATAATATCACCTCCATTTACAAACTCAAGTTTAGAAAATTGAATTTTAAAAGCACTGTCACCTTGAGTAATGTTTACTGAATTATACATTTTACCAGCAGCGGTAACATATTTCACATAACTTGTTGAAGTATAATTCAATAAATACAAAAGGCTATTAGACCAACCTGTTACAGGTTTTCTTAAATAAAACTCAAGATATGGTTTATTTTTATTTATTTCACTTGCAACTATTTGTAATGAAATATTACCGGGAGTTTCATCTCTAGATATTGCAATATTTGTAAAAACTTTATCTACTCCATCAATTTTAGCACTAATATAATATGTACTTCCTGTTGTTCCGGTTGTTGAAGTTGTACTTGTTGTTGATGTGGTACTTGTTGTTGCAGGTGGTGTATTTATTTTTTCCTCACATGCAAAAATTAATAAAGTAGATAAAACTACCATTGATAAAGTTATTTTTTTCATTTTTTAAATTTAGTAGCGCAATTGTATTGTTTTTTAGTGAGAAAAAAAAATAAAAAGCCCGCTTAAAGGCTGACCACGCTTCATATTTTATAAAATTTTACAAAACATAAATACAATAATGTTAATTTTAACCTTTAAAAAATTGTAAAAATTTATTTAAAGTAAAAACAAAAAGCCCACTTGTGGTGAGCTTTTTATATTATATAGGAATAATTTTAAAATTATCCTTCTACTTGTTGTTGCATTTTTTGTTTGTATGCTGCACGAATGCTTTGCATACGATTTTGAATACATGGTTTAATAAAAGCTTGGCGTGCGCGTAATTCTTTTACAACTCCAGTTTTTTCAAACTTCTTTTTAAATTTCTTTAACGATTTATCTAATGATTCGTTTTCTTTTACGTTAATATATATCATATCCCTTAACACCTCCCTTCATTGGGATGGCAAAAGTAAGCTTATCAATTAAAAAAACAAGCTATTTTTTTACAATAATAAAAACATCTTCATCATCACGCTTCATTAAGTACTTTTCTCTTGCATATTTTTCTAAATTTTTTGCATTTGAAAATAAGTTTTCATGGTCGTAATTCAGTTTTTTTATTTCAGTTTTAAAATATTCGTTTTCTTCTAATACCTTGTTATACTTATCTTTTTGCTCCCATTGGTTAATTAATCCATTTCGCTCGTTAAATAATAGTATGAATAAAAACACAGCTATTGCCGCTGCGTATTTATTAAAAATATAAACATAATATTTAATTATAAAATTTTTCAATTTTTATGAAGTTTGTTGATTTGATTTACAATTATTTCTTTAAAAACTTAAAATCCATTCCAGGGAAATAAGCGTTTAAACCTAGTTCTTCTTCAATGCGTAATAACTGATTGTATTTTGCTATTCTATCTGTTCTACTAGCAGAACCAGTTTTTATTTGTCCACTGTTTAAAGCTACTGCTAAATCGGCAATGGTAGTATCTTCTGTTTCACCACTTCTATGACTCATAATGTTTGTGTATGAATTACGAGTTGCTAAATTTACAGTATCAATGGTTTCAGTTAAACTACCAATTTGGTTTACTTTTACTAAAATTGAATTGGCTACACCTTGTTTAATTCCATCGGCTAAACGCTTTACATTAGTAACAAATAAATCATCACCAACTAACTGAATTCTGCTTCCTAAAGCTTTTGTTAATTCAGCCCAACCAGCCCAATCGTCTTCATCTAAACCATCTTCAATTGAAATAATTGGATATTTATCGCACCAAGTTTTCCAATAGCTCACCATTTCTGAAGAGTTTAATTGTTTACCATCCGATTTTTTGAAAGTATATAAACCTGTTTTGCTATCGTAAAACTCTGAAGTAGCAGCATCCATGGCTATATAAACATCGTGTCCTGGTTTAAATCCTGCTTTTTCAATTGCTATTAAAACAGTTTCTATGGCCTCTTCGTTACTTTTTATATTCGGAGCAAAACCGCCTTCATCGCCTACGTTTGTTGAATAACCTTTTGATTTTAAAACCGCTTTTAAATGGTGAAAAATTTCGGTTCCCATTTGTAATGATCTACCAAAACTATCAGCACCAACTGGCATGATCATGAATTCTTGAAAATCGATAGAATTATCGGCATGTGAACCACCGTTTACAATGTTCATCATGGGAATAGGAAGTGTGTTTGCATTCACTCCACCCACATAACGATACAAAGGCATATTTGCTTCAATGGCAGCTGCTTTTGCGCAAGCTAATGAAACCGCTAAAATGGCATTTGCACCTAAATTTGCTTTGTTTTCTGTACCATCTAAAGCAATCATGGCAGCATCAATATTGTTTTGTTCAAACACATCCACACCTAAAATAGCATCTGCAATTTTATTGTTAATATTTGCAACAGCATTCAAAACACCTTTGCCCATATAAACAGCGTTATCGCCATCACGTAATTCTACTGCTTCGTGCGCACCGGTAGAAGCTCCACTTGGAACTGCGGCTCTTCCCATGGCACCGTCTTCGGTAATTATATCTACTTCTACTGTTGGATTGCCTCTAGAATCAAGAATTTGTCTGGCTTTAATTTCTACAATTGAACTCATTTTTTTAAAATTTTTTATATTTACTTAAAATGCAACTTATTTTATTTTTCAATAAGAATAAAATGCATGGATTATTAATTCATTATTTTCACAAATTCATCGAACAAATACCTGCTATCGTGCGG
>CAMCQX010000004.1 GCA_945876985.1 Chitinophaga pinensis | reverse complement strand
AAATTGTTTTACATAAGTTACTTATAAATTTTTGTTGTAGCTGTGTTGTAGTAATAATAGCAAATTAAATCTTAATGTAGTATGTGAGTTGGGGCAAATAATATTGGTATTCTAAACTTAGTACATACTTTCGTTTTACAATAAAACAGATTTGAAAAAATATTACCTATTCAACCGATTTTTTTGCTTGTTAATACTTACGTTTTTTGGATTTAATATTTCCAAAATAAATGCTCAAGATGTTGATTCAGGCTTTGTTATAAGACCAATTTATACTGGTCCTTTGGGATTAATTCCACTAAAAAAAATTAGTGTTAATGGATATTATCGTTTTTTTGGAATTAACCGTGACTTAGAAAACTCTTTTGTAGTAATTCCAGGGAATCAATTTGCAAATGCACCAAATTTTGTGCTTGGTGCTGGCGATGTATATCGAGATCCACCTTTGATGTTGATTAATATTTCCGCTCAGCCAACTTCTAAAACTTATATAGGAATGGATTATGCCTTATACCATAATTTTACTGGAAATATTGGCAATAGTCCTATCAATTTAAATTTAGGTATTAACTTAACTGGAAGTATTCAAACAGATGTTGGAAAATTTACAGCACATATGGGTGGTATTAATTGGACTGACATGAGCGGAATGCTTTTTAGTAGTTTTATTGGTTACCAACGTTATAGTATTTTTGAACGTTATCCTTGGGAAAATAATTCTGTGTCATACGATAGGGCTTCTAACTATTTTGAATATGGAAATATTAGCAGAGACATGCGCTTTGGAATGCAAGCTTTTAAAGGAATGATGATTGATGGAAATGAACTTCCGGGTAACATGTCGTTCCGATTATTATATGGCGTTACACCCGTTCAATCAATTATTGGCAGTAAAATTCCATCTTATACTTTTGGACTAAGAGTTAGAAAAAAAATAAACAATCAAACCATTGGATTTAATATGATGAATTATACTTCATTCTTAGATTCATTAGCAACTGAAGAAGCTGGAATTCAATTACAAACTTTTTCATACGACTTGGTTTGGAATGGATTTGATTTATCAGCGGAAATGGGAAGAGGCCAACTTTATTCAAATACTCAAAAAGAAGGTTGGGGCGAAGCAATAAGAGTAAAAATAAAAACACCTGCTAAAATTACAAAAATTCCTTTTGATGTTGAAGGATTTTATATGAGTCCGCAATTCGTAAATTATTACGGAAATTTTTTAAGTTCAAATACAGCTTTTTTAAGTACGTCATCTGTTAATCAAACTGGTAATTCGGCAGGAGGAAGTGGAGGCATTAGTAATTTTGCTGGATCAATAACAGACGTTGGTCAAATTAGTAATAACCGTAAGGGTTTTAGTTTTAATTTTTGGTTAGATATTACAAAATCTACCAAATTAAACATTGGAAATATGGTTTCTAGTGAAATTAAATCAATGGGACGTACTTTGGCTTTTGGCCATAAAATAAATGCTTTGCCTTTTTCTCGTTTTGTTCCTTTTGTAAATAATGTGGGAGCTTACAGCAATTGGACATCATACTTCCGTGGCTTTTCTCAATCGATTGAAATTACAGATACAAATTCTTTAGGAATGCCCAAAACATTGACCAATTTTAACATGCTACAAGTGCAATTAAAACAAAAAGTAAATTTTAGTTATATTCCTTTTTACTTACTTTATGTTGGTTCATTTGGTTCAGCGCAAAGCGATTTTAACATCATTCCAACCTTTAGCAGTAATGCTTATTTACGAACTTTTTACCATGAATTTGATGCTGTTTTTATGATCAATAAAGAAGTGAGTTTAATTACATCGTTTGGTAAAGAATACATTACAGGTAATAGCCAATTAAACAAAGGTGATAATGTAGATGGCAAACTTGGAAGTACTTTAAATAATGCCATTAACCAAGAATCTAATTTGTTTGGATTGGGTTTAGATTTAGCCATTGCTAAAAACACAAATTTATATTTTAGAAGACGATGGTTTAGCCAAGAAGACAAAAGTTTTGTAAAAGACAATATTAAAGGAACAGAAACAACCATAGAACTTAAACTATATTTTTAACATGAAGCATATATACACATACTTATTATTATGTCTTGGTTTGTTGCCTTTGGCAATACAAGCGCAGGAAAAAAAGATTGATTTTTTTGGTTCTGGACGATTTACTTTTAACAACAGTAGTTTGAGTGGAAACCTTATCAATAAAGACACCACCACCGCGAGAAAACAAATGACTGGTGCTACTTTATTTGATTTTGGATTACATATTCGTCCTTCAGAAAATACTGAAATAAAAGTTACCACACGTGTGCAAAATGAAATGACAGGATTTTGGGGTGGTGGAATCATTTTCAATTTACGTGAATTATACTTACGAGGCTTAATGTTTAACAGAATAAAATACCAAGTTGGCGACTTAAATACTCGAATGACGGCTTTTACTTTATTTAATAATCAAGGTGAACTAAGTCAAAATAATCCTGCTGCTTTTAATACATTCACAGAAGTAATTGCATACGATAAATTTTATGGTCAAAATTCTTGGCGTCAACAAGGAGCAACTGCAGATATTGGTTTTGATTTTAATAAATATGTGAACCATATTCATGTAACAGGATTAATTACTAAAAATAAACAAACCGACTATTTCAGTTCTCCCGACAGACTTTTTGCTGGAAGCACCATTCAGGCAAAAATGTTTAACCAATTAAGCATAGCTTATAATTATACCAATGCTTTTGACGTGCAAAAAACTGCTATGTTTTCTAATGCTTTATTCAACAATACTGTTAACAGTTTTGAAGTAAAAGAAGATTTAAAAGTAAAAGATTTAAAAGTAGTATTGGGTGGAGAATTTGGTAAATCGAATGTGACATATGAAAACACTGCAAACGCACCTTCAATAAACGATGGTATGTTTATAGATGGAGGAATTACCATTGATAACAGAAAGAAAAACTGGAATTTTGGTATTGATTTACGTAGTGTAGAAACTAATTTTAGAAGTGTTGGTGCTCAAAGTAGAAGAGTAGATTTTAATGCTGTGGCTAGCGAATATCCCTATTATACCAATCGAGAATCGGCAAGACCAGCAAATATGCTTTCTGTATTAACAGATGGAAATTATTACAACATGTTTTTAAGTCCAACTTTAAAAGATTACAACCCTGCTTATGAAAACATGTTACCATACGGAAAAGCAACTCCAAATCGCCAAGGTGCTGATGTAAAATTGACATGGAATCATAGCAATAAAAATCTTTTGAAAATAAGCGGAAATGCATCTATGTACAATGAAATTACAGGGCAAGGAACTACTGAAATTAGAGACTTTACAAATTTTGAAATACTGGCCGATTTAGGCATAAATGAATTATATAAAGGAAAAAAGAAAGTGCATGTTGACTTGTTTGTAAAACAACAAAATACTTCAAGAAATGGAACTGAAGGAATTGACAAAATTGATTTTATAAGTACGCAAATAAAATTAGGAGTGGAGTATGAAATTATTCCAAATTTAGAAATTCAATTAGCAGGAATTATACTAAATGCCAAGGGAAATGAGTTTTTAGCGCAACGCAATTCATTCAATGAAATTATTTTTTATAAATCGTATAACGCAGATTTACAAGAAACCATTTTATTGGGAGGAATTAACTATCAATTCAGCAAATATAATTGCTTAAAAATTCAGTATCAACAAGCTGATTGGAACAATAAATTATTAGCAGAAAACCAATATGCTATAAACAGATTAGCTATTATTTATAACTTATTTTTTTAAAAAACTAACATGAAAAAAACATTGCTATATATAGGAATTATTGCCATTGCAATTATTTCATCGTGTAAAAAAGAAACAAAAATTGAAGGTCCAGAATTGGTAGATATATTTGGTGATTTTAAAATTTTAGCGCCATTAAAAGCATCCATAAAATCACCAAATTTTGCTACTGGCGACATTGTAATTTACAATACCAAACTTTCAATAAGAACCAATTGGACTGTTGAAATAATTGGGTTAAATAGTGGCGCATTGAAAATATTTACCGGAAACGATAAAGATTTTTCATTGAATCAATTAGCATGGAATGGAAGTATTTCTTTTGCACCATTTTTTAGAAAAAACGAACCTGTAGTTGCACGCATGAGTTTTGAAAATTACCCTGATACTTTATACTCCGATACTATTATAATTGCAGCTGCAAGACCAACTCCTTCAGTTGATATTTTAATTGATGATTTTGAAAGTCCACAACGTGCTTATAATACATTTACCGAAGGTCAACAATCATACAATTCTACTTCAGTAAATTATTCTGGAATATCCTCAGCAGAAAAAACAAGGTTCTTTGTAATGGCCGGTAACCATGGTCCAACAGCTAGTTTATTTATTTGCGGAATGGCATTAAGTGCCAAAATTAGTCAAGGTACTGCTAACAATTATTTTGTTTTTAGTACCGATAATCCGAAGAAAGTTTTCTTTAACGCTTATGTATACGGTTGGGGTGATAAAAATGCACAATTAAATGTAGAATTTCAGGAAGATGATAATTTAGATGGAGTTTATCAACCAGCTGAAGAAGGAACTTATAACTATAGAATGAACGTGAATTGGAAAGGTTGGAAATTGGTTAGTTTTTCATACGATGAAACAAGTATTTCTACTTCTGGTGGATTTGGAAATACCGATAGAAATGGAAAAAAAGAATTAGACAGAATAATAAATGCGCAGTTTTTATTATTGGCTCAACCTGGAACTTCAGGTGCTACTCGTGTTGGACTTGACTTCGCTTCATTCACTTATTCAGCGCCATTTCAACCATAATGAGAAAGTTTACCATATACCTTTTTTTATTAATTTTTACTTTGAGTAATTGTGGCATTCGCATGCAAAAAACACAATTAACAGATGAATGGGGAGGAACTTATGCAAATACTGCCGTTAAGGAATTTCAAGACAGAGAAATTTATAAGGATTTAACGGTGGATGTTTGGGGAATGGAAAAAACAGATTGTAAGAATTTTACTCGACTTGATTCCCTTTCATACAGTGGTAAATCGTGTTTAAGTGTTAGTTGGAATAGAACAGGTAATTGCCCGTGGATAGGCTTTGGAATTGGTTGGAACGGCTATGCTTCAAAAGATTTAACCGATGTAATGGAAAGCGGAAGTATTGAATTTTACATGAGAGCTTTAAAAGGTAAACAATATATTCCAACCTTAATTTTTTTATTAGAAGATTATTCAGGAGTTCAAAGTGCAACCGTGCTTAAAGCAAGTCAGTTATCAAATTATCCAATAGATGAAGAATGGCAAAAAGTAAGTATTCCCTTAAATACATTTTTGAAATCAGCCAAGCCATTATGCGATTTTAGTAATATTAAAAGTTTGAATATAGAATGTCAGGGTTCAGGTGCTTTTTTAATTGATAAAATTGAAATTGGAGGAGCTAATTCCAAAAACATAAATTCTAAAAAATTTGGTGTAGCAATTACGCAAAATTTCCCTGCAACAATATTTCATGATGAACTTCCTTTTGCTTGGGGATTGGGTAATTATACTGGTAAAAATATATTATTAGATAGTACTAAAAATTATGCTGGAAGTAAATCTATTTACCTAAAATGGAATGAACAAGAAAGTGGAAAACAAACTCGAAAAATTGGAATGAATTGGGAACATTGGCAAGCCATTTCATTTCCTGACTCTTTGAAAAATTATGCGCTAAAATTTTATATTAATTATGTTGATATAAATGCCAATAAAAATTTAAGTATAGGCTTTGAAAGTTATAATGGCAAAACAGTGATGATTCCAATAAAAAAAGAATATTTAGCCAGTTTACCAACTAATAATAATTGGCAAATGATAACAATTCCGTTCAAAGAATTTGACTTTACAAAAGATGGATTTGATATAACAAGATTCAAACAATTAATCATAGAATTTAACAATTCAGGAGAGCTTTGGTTGGATGAAATTACAATAGAACAAAACATAAATTATGAATAAAACAATTTTACTTTTTATACCTTTTTCTTTCTTGCTTTGGCAATGTGGGACTAAAACCAACGACTCGGCAAAATCGAAAGCACAAGCATTATTAAGCCAAATGACTTTAGAAGAAAAAGCTGGGCAAATGACACAATTAACCATTGAAATGATTTCAAAAGGGGAAGGTTTTAATTTGGAAAAACCACATGCTTTAGATACCACTAAATTGCAAAATGTAATTGTGAATTTGGGAATTGGTTCAATTTTAAATGTTGGCGGACATACTTACGATGTGAATCATTGGAAAGAAATTATAACCAGCATAGAAAAATACAGTCAACAATCACGTTTAAAAATTCCCGTATTGTATGGAATTGATGCCATTCATGGTGCAAATTATACGGTGGGAGCTACTTTATATCCACAACAAATTGGATTAGCGGCAACTTTTAATCCTGAAATGGCTTATAAAATGGCACAATTTGTGGCCAACGATGTAAGAGGAAGTGGCATTCCATGGAACTTTTCTCCTGTGTTAGATGTGGGAAGAAATCCCATGTGGCCAAGGTTTTGGGAAACATTTGGTGAAGATCCTTTTTTAGTTTCGCAAATGGGAGTAGCCATTGTTAACGGTTATCAAAACACCAATAATGGAACTGTAAAACCATTTGCAGCTTGCTTAAAACATTATGTGGCTTATAGTAATCCGCAAAGTGGACATGATAGAACTCCTGCTTATATTCCAGAGCGCCAATTACGTGAAATTTATTTGTTACCTTTTGCTAAGGCAATTGCCGCAGGCGCAAAAACCATAATGATAAATTCAGGTGAATGGAACGGAGAACCTGTTCATGCCAGTAAATTTTTATTGCAAACGGTGCTTCGCAATGAATTGAAATTTGAGGGAATAACAGTTACTGATTGGGAGGATATAAAAAACCTAACGGAACGCCATAAAGTTGCTGAAACATATAAGGAAGCAGTTGCACTTGCTATTAACGCAGGTATTGATTTAGCAATGGTTCCGCTTGATTTAGACTTTACAAAATACTTGATTGAAAATGTAAATGAAGGTAAAATAAAAAAGGAAAGAATAGATGAAGCGGTGCTTAGAATTTTAACTTTAAAATACGAGTTGGGATTGTTTGACGAACCTAATGCCAAACCTGAAAATTTTAAAGAACCAGAACAAATTGAAAGCAAAAAACTGAGTTATGAATTGGCATGCCAAAGCATTACTTTATTAAAAAATGAAGGTAATATTTTGCCATTTTCAATGAATGAAAAAATATTAGTAACCGGTCCTAATGCTGATTATATCAATGCCTTGAATGGTGGTTGGAGTCATACTTGGCAAGGAAGAGATACTAGTTACAATCCTAAAGTTTTAACAGTTGTAAATGCGTTGAAAAATGTTTTTGCGAATGGAAATGTGAGTTATTTAAAAGGGAATACTTACACACAAAATTTACCTGAAAATGTGTTGTTAAATGCTGCGCAAAATGTAAATACTGTGGTGCTTTGTTTGGGTGAAGATACTTATACTGAAAAACCTGGTGACATCAACGATTTAGAGTTAGATGAATCACAACAAAATTTGATAAAAATGTATAAAAAAGCGGGTAAAAAAGTAGTAGTAATTTTATTAGAAGGAAGACCTAGAACTTTTGCTAAAACTGAATCGCTTTGCGATGCAATTTTAGATGCTTACTTACCCGGAAATGAAGGTGCATTAGCCATAGCAGATATCATGGTTGGTAAAGTAAATCCTAGTGGCAAATTGCCATTTACTTTTCCTCGTTTTGCTGGTGTTCACACCACTTACGATTGTAAATATACTGAAACTTTAAACAACGATTTTAAACCTATTGGTTTTGATCCATTATTCCATTTTGGACAGGGTTTAAGTTATTCAAATTTTAATTATGCTAATATGAAAATTGAGAACAGAGATGTTACTGTAAAAGATACAGTTTCTATTACTGTTCAATTGAATAATACTAGTGCAATTGCTGGTTCAGAAACAGTGTTGGTATTTGCCTCCGATGTTTATGCCAGCATTACTCCATCAGTAAAAAGATTACGCGCATTTAAACGTGTACCTTTGGATAAATATGAAGGCAAAGAAGTGCAATTTAAAATAGCTGTTACTGATTTAGCTTTTGTGGGATTAGATAATAAATTTATAGTAGAGCCGGGTAAGTTTTATTTTAGTATTGCTAATTTAAAAGATTCTATTACCGTTAAATAAACCATGTATGCAAAATTATAAAACCATCTTTTTAATATTAATACTCTCCATTTCCACTCCAGTTTTTTCGCAAGATTTTTTGCGTTGGTCCGATGAATTTAATGGAAGTAATTTAGACACTAATTATTGGGAATATCAAATTGGTGATGGCTGCCCAAACCTTTGTGGATGGGGAAATGATGAACGTCAGTCGTATCAAAAAGGTAACATTTCAGTAATAAATGGTATGCTAAATATCAATGCTAAAAAAGAAACAATTGGCAATAGTTCTTACAGTTCTGGAAGAATTAGAACCATGAATAAATTTGATTTTTCTTCGGGTAGAATTGACGTAAGAGCACGATTACCCATTGGGCAAGCATATTGGCCCGCAATATGGTTTTTACCTACTGAAAATTATTATGGAACTTGGCCATTAAGTGGCGAAATAGACCTGATGGAAGGCAAAGGACAAGAACCTAAAAATACTTATGGAACCATACATTATGGCGCGCATTCACCAAATAATAAATATACAGGATCTAATTACACTTTGCCAACGGGTTCGTTTACCTCTGATTTTCATGTTTTCTCGTTAAATTGGAAAAAAGATACCATTCAATGGTTGGTTGACAATGTAGTTTTTAGCACTAAAACAAAAAAAGATTTACCTGATTTTTGGTGGCCATATAACCGAAATTTTCATTGCATTATTAACATAGCCGTTGGTGGATATTTTCTTGGTTATCCAAATGGAACAACTCCAGATACTGCTTCTTTACAAGTTGATTATATTCGTGTTTATCAGAATTTAAACGATGTATATATTACCAGTCCTGATGCTATTTTAAGAGCTGATCAACAAAAAGATTTTTATACTCAAAAAATTGCTGGAGCCACTTATTTGTGGCAAGTTCCGGCAAATTGTAAAATTACGCAAGGACAAGGAACTGCAGCCATTAAAGCAAATTGGGGTTTAAAAAGTGATAGCATAAAAGTGACTATTACTTATCTGTCAAACACAAAAACTATTAGCAAATTTATTAGGACCTTACCCGATACTTGTGAAGGTGTTTTTGATAATGTTGAATCGCTCAGAAATGTATTTTGGGTAGGTGGAAATGGAACTTATAAAGCTGCAGTTAATAATCCTTCAAAAGACAGTGTGAACAGTACTTTAATTTGTAATAGGTATTACAGAAGCGGTTCTACCACTTACGATGCATTGGTGGTTTTTTCTGATGTAATTCGCAATGCAAAAGCATTTGAGGATGGTACGCTTTTAATGAAAATGAAACTTTATACCACAGCTCCTATTGGAACTGATGTAAATATAAATTTTGAAAATAGGGCTTTATCTGGATTAAATTATCCTTCAGGAAGACGTTGTGTTTTGCAAGGTAAAACTTCTAAAACAAGAGCTTGGGAAGAGTTAACTTTCAAATTGATTTTGAAGCCTGACGGCAATACGCCTGAAGGAAGCATTAATCAATTGGTGATTTTATTTGCTCCTAATTCTAATAACTCTGACGTGTTTTATTTTGATGAATTTAGTTTAGTGGAAACACCTTGTAAAACTGCTACCAGTAGCATCAATGAAAGTGAGATTTTAAATAATAAAATTAATATTTATCCAAATCCATTTACCAATCAAATAAGTATAGATGCAGCTTTTGTTCCTTCTCAAATTACTTTGTTTGATTTAACAGGAAAAGAATTGATTGCTGCTAAAAATATTGACGAAGTTAACAAGCAAATCCCTTCGTTAAATACAGGAAGTTATATTGTTAGGATTACAAATAATGAGCGTCATTATTATTTTAAAATTGTAAAAACCAATCCATAATTTATGAAAAATAAAATTCTTGGTTTACTGCTTTTTTGTTTTGGTTTTCAACCCATTTTTTCGCAAGTAATCAAAGTTGAAATCTCTCAAAATTCAAATGGGAATTTCCAATTGCTACGCAACAATTTACCTTATTATGTAAAAGGTGCGGGTGGCGATGTGTTTATGGATAAAACCGAAGCTGCTGGAGGAAATTCAGTGAGAATTTGGGGTGCAGAAAATGCGCAAGAAGTTTTAGACGAAGCTCAAAAACATGGATTAACAGTAATGCTTGGCCTTTGGATGCCGCCAGAAAGAACAGGTTTTGATTACAGTGATAAATGGGCTTGCCAGGATCAAGTGGAGCAATTTAAATCGGTTGTAAATCGGTTTAAAAACCATCCTGCTTTATTGCTTTGGGGAATTGGAAATGAAGTAGATTTGGACTATACCGATTTTTCGGTTTGGAAAAATGTACAAGCCATTGCCGCAATGATTCATGAAGAAGATAAGAATCACCCTACTTCTACTGTTACCGCGGGAATAGATGCACCCGAAGTTCATTTAATCAATGAAATTTGTCCCGACATTGATATTTTAGGTGTGAATACTTATGGCGATTTGCCAGCATTGGCAGAGAAAATAAAACTTTTTGGTTGGAAAAAACCATACTTGGTTACTGAATGGGGTCCAAACGGTCATTGGGAAGTAGCCAAAGTAAAATGGGGCGCTGCCATTGAACAAACTTCTACTGAAAAAGCCATTACCTATCGAAAAAGATATAATGAAAATATTATCAGTGATAGTAATCAATGTGTAGGTTCTTACGCATTTTTATGGGGACAAAAACAAGAAACTACACCTACTTGGTATGGAGTTTTTGTAGATAAAAAACAAACGGAAGCGGTAAATGTATTGCAAGAAGTTTGGAGCGGAAAAGCACCTCAGTTTTGGGCGCCACAAATTGATTCTTTTTTACTCAATAATGAATTGCCAACAAAAAGTTTAGAATTTAAAAAAGGTGTAAATGTGAATTTGAAACTAAAAATAACTCATTCTGATTTGGCAAGCTTAACTTATAAATGGGAACTTTTACCCGAAAGTGAATTTACTGGAACCGGTGGAGATGCTGAAAAAAGGCCCGATGCTATGCCCATTAACGTAAAAGGAAATGGAGTAAATGGTTATAATTTTAAAGCACCATTTCAAAAAGGAGCATACCGCATATTTGTTTATATTTACGATACCCACGACCAAGTAGCTTGTGCTAACTTTCCATTTTGGGTGAAATAGGTAAGTGTTTTTGATTTCGGAACTTGCTTTTATCCGTCTGACGCTTGGCCTAGTTATGGCTAATTAAGCGTCTGACAGAGGTTACAATTATTCCCCAAAAACATCCAAATAAACCTTACTTAAGTCAACATAACTTTGGGCGTTTAATTTAATTTTTTCAACCTGCTCGGGAGTAATTTGCTTCACCACTTTTGCTGGAGAACCAAGCACCAAAGAATATGGTGGAATTTGCATGCCTTCTGTCACTAATGCATTAGCACCTACGATGCTAAAATCGCCAATAACCGCATTGTTTAAAATGGTAGAATGCATGCCAATTAACACATGGTTTCCAATTTTTGCTCCATGTACAATGGCCGAATGACCAATGATACAATCATGGCCAATATGCACCGGACAATTAGGGTCTACATGAATAACAGCGTTGTCTTGAACATTACTTCTGTCGCCAATAATAATGTCATCATTATCACCACGGAGAACTGCACCAAACCAAATAGAAACTTCATTTCCTAGATTTATATTTCCAAAAACAGTTGCGTTGTTTGCTATAAAAACATCTTTGCCTTTAACATTGGTTTTGGTTAAAGTTTGTTTCATTTTTTCTTTATCCAACATGGTTTATAATACTAAAGCAATGTCTAAATAAACATAAATATCTTCTGGTAATTCATCCCCTTTTTTGGTGGCACGTTTGTGTCCGGTTCTTACTATAATTAAATGGCTGTCTGGCACCGCAAAAATGTATTGTCCGCGAATGCCACGGCAATAAAATATATCATAGCCTTTGTGTTTCATCATCCACCATTGATAACCATATTTATCATTTGCTTTGCCTTCTGTATCTTTTAAACTAGCCAATTGAATGGATTCATTCACGTATGAAGAATCCAAAAGTTGTTCCCCATTCCAATTACCTTTATCTCTATAAAGCTTCGCAAAACGCGCAAAATCTCGGGCGGTAGCATACCAACAGCAACTTACTTTTTCCATTCCAACTTTATCTATGCTCCAAAAAGCAGGTTGTTCCGCACCCATTTTTTGCCATAAATTTTCAGCAGCAAAATCAGAAATACTTTTATTTCCCAAAACTTTTTTCAAAATAATTCCCAATAATTGCGAATCACCACCTTTATATTTCCAGGTAATTCCAGGCGCTTCTTTCACTTCTGATTTTAAAGTTAACGCATTTACGTCATCGCCATAGTAGGCTTCGCTTGGCCATGCCCACGGACTTGAATAAGTTTCGTCAAAATCAACGCCACTGCTCATGGTTAATAAATGTTTGATGGTAATTTTTGCTTTCTCGCCTTCCTTATAACTATCAATATAATTTCCAACGGGCTCGTCTACATTTTTTATTAAACCTTGTTTGATGGCAATGCCAATTAAAGCAGCCGTAAAACTTTTGGCCATGCTGAAAGAATTGGTCACACTTTTATTGTTGTATTGTTCCCAATAATTTTCATAAATAATTGAATCGTTTTTGATAACCAAATAAGAAGTAGTTTTAAAATCTTCCATTTTTCTCATCAAGGAGTCATCAATTTTTGCTTTGTTATAATTTACCGAAACTGGCCATGGCTGTGGTTTTGTAACTTTCATTTCTCTGAAAGGAAATGAATTTAGTTCATCAATATCTGGACTTAATTTACCACTAAAAATAGTCATGGCAAAAACACGGTTTAAGAAGGTTTTGCCACTAATTAATATGGCTGCTTCGCTTATAAAAAGCAATGTAATGATTGCAATTAAAAACCATTTGATGAATTTCATATTTTGAGGATTGATTAACTGATTAAGATTCCAAATATAAAATTATTTGTGAAATATGGTTGGTTGGAATTCTGAATATAAAAATAGTTTTCTACTTCTTAAACTGCGTTTCGTATAGTGCAGTATAAAAACCATCTTTTATTTGCAATAAACTTTCGTGGGTGCCGCGTTCTTTTATTTCGCCTTTGTCTAACACCAAAATTTCGTTGGCTTTTTGAATGGTTGAAAGTCGGTGTGCAATAACAATACTGGTGCGGCCTTCCATCATTTTAGCAATGGCATATTGAATAATATCTTCTGTTTCTTGGTCAATGCTTGAGGTGGCTTCATCTAATACCAACACTGTTGGATTTACCACCATGGCCCTAACAAAAGATATCAATTGTCTTTGGCCCATACTTAAGGTTAAGCCACGTTCTTGCACCGATTGGTGATAGCCATCTGGCAAACGACTGATGAACTCATGTGCCCCTAAAAGTTTTGAAGTGGCCACTACTTGTTCCATGGTAATGTTTTTATTAAACAAAGTAATGTTATCATAAATGGATCCGCTGAATAAAAAAACATCTTGTAAAACTACTGCAATATGACTTCTTAAACTATCGGTTTGGTATTGCTTTAGCTCAATTCCATCAACTAAAATTTCGCCTTTTTGATAATCATAAAAGCGGCTCAATAAATTAATAATGGATGATTTTCCCGCACCAGTTGCACCCACCAAAGCCATGTTTTTTCCTTTGTTTATGTTAAAAGAAATATTTTTTAATACATAATCCTCATCAATGTATGCAAAGCTGATGTTCTTCAATTCAATTTGATTTTGAAGCGTTTCTAAAGGTAAATCTCCACTTATTTCAACATGTGATTCATCGTCAATTAAAGCAAAAATACGCTTGCTAGCCACCATTCCCATTTGCAAAGTATTGAACTTATCAGCTATTTGCCTAATGGGCCTGAAAAACATGGTGATGTACATAATAAATGCCACAATAACACCAGCTGAAGCTTCGCCAATAATGGTTTCTTTGGCACCATACCAAACCACTAAACCAATGGCAATACTTGAAATAATTTCAACAATTGGAAAGAAAACTGAGTAATAAAAAACACCTTTAATATTTGCATCTCTGTGTTGTTTATTGATAGCATTAAACTTTTCAAATTCTTCGTCTTGCTTGTTAAAAATTTGAACGATTTGCATGCCTATAATATGTTCTTGCACAAAAGTATTTAGCTCCGAAACTTTGTTTCTTACTTCTTCAAACGAAACCCTTACACGCTCTTTGAACCAATAAGCAGCCATGAGTAAAAAAGGGAAAACAGCCAAACTTACCAATGTTAATTTCCAACTTTCGTAAAACATAAAACCAAGGATGAAAATGATTTGCAATAAATCGCCCATGATGCTAATAAATCCTTCGCTGAAAACTTCGGTAATGGTTTCAATATCGCTGATACAGCGTGTTACAAGCGTTCCAACAGGCGTATTGTCGAAAAATTTTAAACGTAATTTACTTAAATGTGAAAATACTTTTGCGCGTAAATCTTTAATAATTAATTGCCCCAGCAATGCACCCAAATAACTTGAAAGCAACTGAAAAACTGTTGAAATAATTAACAGTCCAAAAATAATTGCGGAGTAAATATAAATGTTTCTGAAATCCTTTGTTGGCAAAAAATTATCAATAACATGTTGAATTAGGTAAGGCCTTATGGTAGATAAAAGTGCAAATAAAATGGTGAATAAAAAAGTAAACCAAAACAGTTTTGCATAAGGATTTGATAACTTAAATAATCGTTTTAAAACATTGTTATCAAACGAACTTGGCTTGCTTTTTTGCATTTATTTTTTAGAGATTATACCAATTTTTCACTTAGCTTTTCTATTTCAAATTTAGCTGGAAGATTAAGGTAAATAATATTATACATGGCATCCATAATTGGCATTTTAATGTTCATGATTTGGTTCAATTCAAAAACTGTTTTGGTGGCATAATATCCTTCTGCTATCATTTTCATTTCTAACTGTGCTGATTTAACGGAATAACCTTTACCAATCATGGTTCCAAAGGTACGGTTACGGCTATGTTGAGAGTAACCTGTTACCAATAAATCGCCAAGATATGCAGAGTGATTTATTTTTCTATCAGCATCGGTAATGGTGCGTAAAAAACGTTTCATTTCTCTAATCGCATTACTCATTAGTACCGCTTGAAAATTATCGCCATAGCCTAATCCATTACACATTCCAGCTGCAACTGCATATATGTTCTTTAAAACTGCACCATATTCTGTTCCACGAACATCTTTTGAAATAACTGTTCTAATATGCTTATTGGCAAGCATACCCGCAAAATGCCTTGCAATGGTTTGGTTTGCACTTGCAATGGTTAAGTAAGATAATTTTTCGGAAGCCACTTCTTCGGCATGACAAGGTCCAGAAATTACCACAATTTGATCTTCTGGAATTTGATAATCATTCATAAAAAAATCACCAACAATTTGTTTGGTATGAGGAACCAAACCTTTCACTGCCGAAACAATGGTTTTACCTTTTAAGTCTTCAGCTGTAATTCCTTCTAAACTATTTAATAAAAAAGCTGATGGAATGGCAATTACTAATATATCGCTGGTGCTAATAATTTGCTTCAAATTACTTCCAACTTCTATTGATTGCGGATGAATTTCAACGGTGCTTAAATAATCAGGATTGTGGTGTTTTTCTCTAATATAAGTTGCTTTTTCTTCCGAACGAACCCACCACTTTAAACTTTTCATGGTTGGTTCAGGTAATTCACGGTGTTCAATCAACATTTTTACAATAGCTGTTGCCCAACTTCC
>CAMCQX010000003.1 GCA_945876985.1 Chitinophaga pinensis | reverse complement strand
TGATTTTGGTGCTACAAAAATAGTGGCCAATACTTCATCTATAATCTTAGGATTTTCTATATCAGAAACATCTATGATTCTTCCAAAATGAGCGGTATGAGTAGCTTGTGATGCAAGGTTTTTACCTTTAAAAACATGGTTTACAATGTACATGGCGTTACTTCCACTTATTCTTATTACACCAATGGCACCAATGCCTTCAGGCGTTGCTAAAGCACAAATGGTGTCGTTTAAATCGCTTCTTAAATAATTACTCATGAACAGCAAAAGTATGTTTTTTTGTTCGATTTATAAATCAAAACAAGGAGCTAACTTTTTTGGTGCTGATTAGGACTTTTGAACTTAAAATTAAAATCCAAAACTAGGATGTATAATAAAACAAAGTATTTAAAATTAGAATAAATCACTATGAGTTCCAGTTCTAATTAAATGAATTTCTTTTTTATCCAAATCACATAACCATATTAATAACCAATCTGGTTGAATATGACACTCCCAATGATGTTCAAAATTCCCTCTTAGTTTATGTGGTTTACTATTGCCTGTGGTTGGTGTTTTCACCAACCAGTTTATTTAAATCCATTTTCTATAATCGGTAATAAAATCAAAAGTACAATTGTTTGTTAAATTGCCTATGGTTGGTGTTTTCACCAACCAATTTAATCTAAATACATTCTCTATAATCGGTAATAAAATCAAAGGTGCAATTGTTTGTTAAATAAAATGAAGCCGATGAGAATGGATATAGTTCAGGAGCATTGCACAAATTCCATTTCTTGTTCATTGGATTATTATGAATATAATTTAACTTTTCTTCTACTACTTCTCTGTTAAATAATTTTGAATAATAAGGCCTTCTTTCCCAAAATTGATAATTTCTGTCTTTGGCATTACTTTTAAAATAGGGTAAAACATTCAAATGGTTTTTCACTAAATCAAATTTGATTTGCTGTGCTGTATACTTCAAAAAATCTCTTTGAACAGTTTCCAATATATCTGGTTCATTTATGTGCCAAACTATGTGAATGTGGTTTGGCATTATTACAAATCCAAATACCACTACTCTGTTTTTTTTAACTAGATAGCTAAGACTATCACAAATAATTTGTTTGTATTTATCTTGTTTCAATAATTTTTGCCAATTCAAAATGGTTGCCTTAAAAAAGTATAGGTAGTTTTGCATTGGTTTTTATGTTTATAGTTCGTATTGGTTGGTGAAAACACCAACCATAGGCAATTTTTGCCAATTCAAAATGGTTGCCGTAAAAAAGTATAGGTAGCTTTGCATTGGTTTTTATGTTTTAGTTCGTATTGGTTGGTGAAAACACCAACCATAGGCAATGCATGAAATTTTATTTATCCCAAACAGGTAAAATATTTCCTCTTAAGTCAGCGTAAAGTGAAATGTCATTGTAAATAATTTCGGCCACACCATCTTCAAAAGTTCCAACAAAATCAAAGTCTAATTTCAACACCAATTTGCCTTCTTTGTTAATGGCTCCCCATTTACTACCTTTTCTTACTGGGCATAATCCATTGGCAAAATAAGCCACCTCATCGTAAAATGGTTGCATCATCATTTCGCCTTTTCCATTAATGAATCCGTATTTTGCTTTTCCCATTTTATCAAACATTTTAAAGCCAGCAAATCCTTCTGCATACGGACGTAATTCTTCAAATGTTGGTTCAAATTGTTTTACTCCAGCTGTGTTAATAAAACATACTTTTTTAAGTATTTCTACCTCTGCCAATCCATTGTAAAACATACTTGCATAATCGTATTGCGCAGGAATAATTATTTCACCTTTATCGTTCATGTAGCCAAACTTTCCATTGTCAATAAAAACGGCAATTCCCTCATTGAACTTTCCTATTTCGGTAGTTTCTTTACATTTTTTTGTAAAGGTATTGTCTATCAAATAAGTCATGGTGTTTTCCTTAACCCTTGCCATGTTATTTTCAAAATTTTCAGCATCTCTATATATAAAATCACAGGCATATTTACCATCGGATTTTATATAAGAAAATCGGTAAGCAAGGCTAGTTACATCAATATAATATCTCTTTGAAACTTCATCCATTTGTCTGCTAACCCTTGATAATCCATTGTAGAAAGGATTTGCTTCATAAATAAATGAATCTAATTTCATGGCAACATTTCCAGTAGCATTTACATAAAACCATTGCATTTTGAAATTGCGAACAGCACAACTTCCTTCACTGAATTTAGAAATGAATTGATACACTCCGGTGTCAATAATTCTTTTTTCTGAGGCATTGATCAAGCAAGGTTGATTGCCAAGAGCAACCACCGCAAAACCTTCATTAAATTCCTGCGCAATATCGTATTTAGGGGTAATTACAACTTTTCCTTCTTGGTTCATATAGCCCCATTTGTCTTTTAACAAAATAGGAAAAAGTTTTTGAGCACTTGCACTTAAATTTAAAAGTGTAATGAATATAATTGTATAGCTGATGTGTTTCATAAGTGCAATAATATTGATTTCATTGAAACAATCATTAACATTTATTGCAACACCTGCATAGTAGCTTGGGCTTTTAGTAAACATTCATCGTATTCATGCGCTGCAATACTATCGAAAGTAATAGCGCCACCTACCATTAAACTTAAATATTTATTGCTTTCATTGTATTGAATAGAACGAATGACTACATTGAAATCGAAATTTCCATTGGGTGCAAAATAACCTACGGCACCACTATACAAACCACGTTTGGACGCTTCATATTGTTCTATTAATTCCATGGCCATAACCTTTGGCGCACCTGTCATGCTGCCCATGGGAAATGCATTTTTTATGGCTTGAACCGAATCTGTATTATCATGAATAACACTCGAAACAGTTGAAATCATTTGGTGCACTTGCTTAAACGAATATATTCCAAAAAGCTCTTCTACTTTTACAGTTCCCGTTTTCGATGAATGCGCCAAATCGTTTCTCACCAAATCTACAATCATTAAATTTTCGGCACGTTCTTTTTCTGAATGCAGCAGCAATTCTTTTAAATGATTGTCTTCTGTTTCGTTATTCAAATTACGTTTAATGGTTCCTTTGATAGGTTGTGAAAACAATTTTTCTGCTTGCTTTAAAATAAATCTTTCCGGACTGGCACATGCCAAATATTTGTCATCATATTTAATAAAACTTCCAAACGGCACAGGCGAATTAATTTGCAATTGTTTGTAAATTTCTATGGGATTGATGGATGCATCATCGTCATAAAACTCCATGCAATAATTCATTTCATACACATCGCCAGCAATGATATGTTGCTTAATTTTTTCAATATTTTCCGAGTAAATTTCTTTACTTACTCGTTGTTTTAAAACAGTTTTTTTGCTAGTCGCAATGCTAGTTTGTTTATATTTTTCAATGCTTTCAAGCCATTCCTCAAAACTATTATACAAATTACTTTTGAAAATTATTTCGCCATTTTTATTAATAATAAAAACATGCTCAGGAACAAAAAAGTATAAACTCGGAAATTGAATTCCATCAAAATTATTGGAACTTAAATCCTCTATTTGATTTTTTAAATCGTAGGTAAAAAAACCAAAACAATATTCGTTTTTGTGAATATTTCTAAATGCTTTGAGTGCTTCAAAATCATCTTGATTTGTGCCAACACAAGAATTTTTTACACCAGCTGCCAAAGCAAATTCTATTTCATGTAATCCATAAGCATTGGCACTTTCATTGTTATTTAACAGCAAGCACACTTCAAATTGAGTAGCCCAATCTAATGCTTTGTCTTTTATATGTTGTAGTCCAGTTTTGATCATTTTATTTGCCATTGTTGGTGTTTAAGCTTAGCGACACCAACAATTAATTTATAGAAGTTTAATTCAAATCTACTTTAAAATTATTTACAATTTACCTGATTTTTTCAGATTGTTTATCACCTTAGAAAGCGGAACTTTTACTTCTTTTTTTCTGCTTTCAGCAATAATACCATCCAACAATTCTTCAATTGCATTTCGATTTCTATCAATTGATTTCGAATCAATCTGAATTGCTGTTTTCTCATTGACAACAAATTTTATACTTTTCATTTTTTACCCAATCTCCAATCCATCAAACAAACTATTTACAGCTTTTATTTCGCCAACAGTGAATTTGTTAAAGTTAATCAAAGGTTCTTGTAAATAATGGTGCAAAGGTGCTAAGGCTTCATCACTGAACAAACCAGTAGCTGCTACAAAAGCTTGCGCAACATTGTATTGAGGCAACATTTTTCCATCATCTATTTTTATACAAACTCCTAATTTTTGTTCAGGTAAACTCATACAGAATATGCCTTCTGCGCCTGTTTTTCCAATGATTTGCGGAGCAGTAATTTGCATCATATCGGTACAATAACGCTTAGAACCTGCCACCATAAAAGGATATTTTGAAACGGCTTCCATTAGTATTTTACAAGCATTGGCTAGTTTTTCTTCATACTGATTACTTACCAAATTTTTAAAAGCAATGGCTTGGTTTAAAACCGGAATGGAATAAATAGGAGCGGAGCAACCATCCAAAGCTGTCACCATTTTTTCTTTCGGATATTCATAAACTTTCTCCACATAATCTAAAATCAATTGCTGAATAGCATGATCTGGATGGATATAATCGTGAATAGATACATTCATTAATTGGCACAAAGCCAACATGCCTGCATGCTTCCCACTGCAATTATTATGAATATGTTCGGGCTTTTTATTATCTCGAATTAATTGATCGGAATCGCGTTTGGAACTTGGATATTGCGGACCGCAATACAAATCGTTTTTATGTAAACCAATTTTTGAAAGGATACTTTCCACCACTGTTAAATGTTCCTGTTCTGCATTGTGCGAGCCACACATGATGGCAATTTCTTGCAATGTAAAACCAAATTTTTCTATTCCACCCAATACCAATAAAGGTAAAACTTGAATAAATTTCATGGCTGAGCGTGGATAACAAATTTGTTCCACATTCCCTTTACTGAATATGATTTCATTGTTTTCATTTACCACACAAATGGCGCCACGGTGAAAACTTTCTAATACATTGGCACGATAAACTTCAACTAAAATAGGGTTTTGCATTTTTTATATTTAAAGGCGCAAGCAAATAAAAAAAATACAATAACAAAAATAACTTAATTCACTACTTGATGATATAATTCTTCATTAAATTCTTTTTCACTTTTAGCAATTACAATAGTAGCCACTCCATTTCCAATAATATTTGTAATGGCCCTGGCTTCGCTCATAAATTTATCAACTCCCCATAAAAATCCTAATCCTTCCAATGGAATAGTATGCATAGATGCTAAAGTTGAAGCAAGCACCACAAAGCCACTTCCGGTTACTCCTGCTGCACCTTTAGAAGTAATCATTAGTATTCCAATCATCATTAAAATTTCTTGAAAACTAAGAGGCACATTGTATAGTTGTGCTAAAAATATAGCAGACATAGAAAGGTAAATGGAAGTTCCGTCTAAATTAAAAGAATAACCAGCGGGAATAACCAAACCAACTACAGGTATGCTGCAGCCAGATTTTTCTAATTTGTTCATTAAACTTGGCAACGCTGTTTCAGACGATGAAGTTCCTAAAACAATTAAAATTTCGTTTTTTATGTATTTTAAAAATTTAAAAATATTAAGCCCATAATATTTCATGATGGAACCTAAAATAATTACTATAAATAATGCCATTGTGATATACACACAAGCAAGAAGTTTACCGAGGGGTATTAGTGTATGTAAGCCGAATTTTGATACTGTAAATGCCATAGCGCCAAAAGCTGCAATAGGGGCAAGGTACATTACGTATTTTAGTATTTTAAAAACAAATTTTGAACATACGTTTAGTAAATCAATGATAGGTTTTTTCTTACTGAATAAATTGAGCGAAATGCCAATAATAATGGCAACAATTAAAATTTGTATTGTTATATTGTCTTGTAAAAATTTTAACCAACTAAACGTACCATTTCCTTGAGTAGTAAATTTTGATACATCGGAAATTGGTATTTGAGTTCTATCAATATTTCCAGGTTTTAGAATTAAAGCTACCCCAATACCAATAGCAAGCGAAATAGTGGTAACAACTTCAAAGTATAAGAGCGATTTTATTCCAATTCGACCTACTTTTTTTAAATCGCCCATAGAGCTTATACCCAAAACAATGGTAAAAAATATGATTGGTGCAATAAATACTTTAATAATATTGATAAAGGTAGTTCCAATGAATTCTAATTTTATTCCCCATTCTGGTATAAAATGACCTAATAAAACACCTGAAATTATTGCTATTAAAACATAAAATGTAAGGTGATTTAAAATTTTCTTTAAAGTTATTGCCATTGGTTATTTACCCAAAAATTAAAAAGCTATTTGTACAAAAAACGAACCTGAAATTTTAGTAGATGTACCACTATTTATTTGCGATAATGAAGTTCCATATTTTAAATTATTTTCGTCTACATACTTTGTTAGGCCTACAGTCCATTCGTTACGCTCTTTAATCAATGAGTTTGTATTAGTGGCAAACTCAGGTGTAACCATTGAGTATCTAAAATCAATGCCATATTTTTTATGATAAACATAGCCAAGTTGTGTATTTA
Source organism: Chitinophaga pinensis (assembly GCA_945876985.1). Classification (GTDB taxonomy): domain Bacteria; phylum Bacteroidota; class Bacteroidia; order UKL13-3; family UKL13-3; genus JAAFJM01. The sequence goes on along the minus strand of CAMCQX010000003.1, from coordinate 10,666 downwards.
AACCAGTTCCTAAAGCTAAAAATTGGCTAATTTGTGTAATTTGTAATTCATTAATTCCTGTTAGATCTATAAATGTACCTTCGGTTACTTTTGCTGTGGCAATAACATATTCAGTTAAAAAAGAAAATCCTTTATATTTAAAATGTAAATCGTAATATACTTTTCTATAATCTGGTAATTTGGTTTTCCCTAATTCATTATATAATAAAAAACTTCCATGCCCTTCACCTTTTGAGTTGGATGCTCCTTGGTTATAACTTCCTGAAATACCCAAAACCAATTTAGGTTTTGGCTCTTTCTTAATGTCTGCAATTTGAGTGCTATTGCCTTCTGTAAAATAACCCAAAGGGTATACATTTATTCTGCCGGCATATTTAAGTCCGCCAAAATCGTAATCAATAGAAGTTGCTCCAAACGAATTTCTTCCATCACCAGATGTAATAGCAACTTGTGGCACTATACCTATTTTACTTAATTTAAATTGAGATTCTACAAACAAACCAAACTCTCTTCCAGTAGCACTAAATTGATCGCTTACAAGGCTTCTATCTATAAACTGGAGTTGGTTTTCCATCATATTCATTTCTTTATTATTTGTAAAAGTTTGAACTTGGCCAACGGTAAATTTCAAATTTTTATAAGGCATGTATGCCACCCAAGCATCCAACAAAGAAGTGCTTAAACTAAAATCTGTTTGAATTAAAAAAGAAATTTTTTCTTTAGCTGCTTTACCCGATATGTTAAAGTATGTTCGCTTTGCGTTTAGAAAGTATTTTGCATCGCTAGTGCTGTCTTTTTGTAGCCCAACAAATGGTTGAATCATTCCGCCAATTTTGAACAAATAATTCCCATCATTAAATTTGAAATCGAGTGCATTTCCAACTTTAAAATTTGCTTCTAAAGGATTAGAAATTGTTACTTCTTGTGCTTTTAAATTTAAACTAAATAAAATAGTTATGCTTAGTATTATATTTTTCATTGTTATAATTTTTCGTTTTTTAAGTATCTGTAAATAGGTAATTTTTCGTCTTTTTTTGTTATTAAAACACTAAAATTTACAAAGCTATTATGTCCTTCTGGTTCTATTGTTTCAATTGCTAAACCGCAATTTTCTTGGTTCATGTAAATAATAAAAGTGCCTTTAGTAAAAGATTTTTTTTCTATATTTATTGTAGTTTTTACTTTTTGCTGGTAAACACCTTCATCTTTTACATTGTCAATATTGTATTCACTTACATAATAACTCTCCACTTCTATTTCTTTTTCTGTTGTTAAGGTTTCTACAGCAAGTCCAAGTATTTTTAATTTTTCGATTATATTTTGTTGGTTATTTTCAACTAAATAGGCAAAAGGTTTTACCCTTGTTAATACCGCAGTCGATTTTGAAGCATTAAATACTGTAACATCTATGGTTATTTCTTTTTCAGTATCTAAATCTATTACCTTTAATGGTTCAATACTTTTTTCTTTCTTGCAGGTAACAATTGCTAAATCATTGGTATTGTATTCGTTTTTTAGTAACTCATCAATTTCATTTATGTTTTCATAAGCTGTTTTCAAATAAGATATTCCTATTGAAAAAGTTGAAAACACCCTACGTTTAAATGATGTTCTTCCTAAACCAACACCTCTAATTTCAATTAAGGTTGAAATGGTATTTGCCAAAGCAAAAGAAGTAGCACTTGAACGGCCATTATTTGATCCTTGATTAAAATGAATATCTCCTAAAACCTTTTCAGAAGTTAGGTATTCGCGGTTAGTAATACCTAAATCATTTAATGAAACTTCCACATTTTTAACAAATTTATCTTTAGTATAAGCCCTTATTTTTTCAGGAACATTTAAGTTGCCAGAAGTCATTATCATTGCATCATAAAGCGATGTGATTCCATAATTACTTAGTTGAGCAAACTCTTTTCTAAATGGTCTGTATTCATGAAAATCAATTGCTACATGAGGGTTAAAATCACTAAAAGTTTGTTTTAAAAAAATACTTTCTTTAATCATTAACTTGGTTTGATCTCTGTTTAAATCCAATCCATTAGCTGCATATCTATCTTGAATTTCATACCCATCAATATTTGCAATGGGTATAATTGCTATTTCTAATTTGTTTAACAAATAGCTGTAACTAGAATCATTTAAAAGCTTTTCCATCAAAAACAATACTCCTTCCGAACTAGCCATTTCATCGCCATGAAGGCCACCTTGTAAAAAAACTCTTAACTTTTTATCGTTTGATTTTTTATTCAAAACTACAAACGGAATTGATTTGCCTTTTTGACTCTCACCAATGTATTTGATGCTTACTATTTCAGGATATTTTTTTTGTAAATCGTTTATAAAAAATATTAGTTCATTATAATTTGTAAATCCTTTTGTTTTTTTAAATGCGGGTGTATTAATTTCCACATTGATGTCAGGAAAAAAACTATTTGTTATTTTTTTCGATTGCGGATCAAATTCTTGGGTAAAATTGAAACACAAAATTAGAATTAAAAAAACGATTATTTTATTCATACCTAAAATGATAAAGTGGTAATAATATTTCCTATCCACTCATTATTAATTAGTGGTGCTCCAAATATATCAAGGCTTCCAGCAGCTAATTCCACATAAGTAGCAGAAGCTTGAATTTTAAAACCATAACCTCTACTTAAATATTTACTTAAACCAAAAGTATAATAATTAGGTCGGTTATAATATGTTGGATTGTTTAAAAAAGAGTTTAAGTCTGCCCTTAAGTTGGTATATCTTGCATCTATTGAAATTCTGCTTTTAAAATAATACCCAGCTTGTATATTGTATCCACTTCCTAGCATCATTCTGCCTTTTACATAATTTTCAACATCTTGAACTCCATTTACTAAAAAAGTAGTAGCAGTTGAACCATCATTTCTTACCCTAATTGAAATATCGTTTGGCACAGTAGCAGTAGTTTGAATGTATTCACCAAGCATACTAAAACCTTTGTATTTGAATAAAAAATCAACACCATATTTTGTAAAATTAGGGAGCACTTCTTTTAAAGAATCATTTAAATAAATAATGGTGTTACCTTCACCTCTGCGGCTACTTACACCATAATTTGTACTATAAATAAATCCTATCAATAGTTTTGGAGTAAGTTCTCTAACCACATCTACTTGCCTAAACTGACCAAAATTATTGAACTTGCCAAATGGTAAAAAATCTATTCTTCCACCAATTTTAAAACCTCCTCGGTCGTTTACAAAAACATTTTGACCATCGCCATTGGTTAACGAAATAGCTGGTTTAATAAAAAAATTTCTAGCTACTTTTAATTCGCTTGAAGTAAAAATTCCAAACTCTCTTACAATTCCAAAAGCGGAGGTAAGCCTACTTCTTTCGGGTAATTGCAATGAATTTGAAATCATTAAAAGCTCCAAATTTTCGGTAGGTGAAATGCTTTGTCCAAATTTTATTTGAGTTTTTGGAGTTGGATTATAGGCCATCCAAGCATCAAATAAAAAATTTCCATTGCCTTCATCACCAATTTCGGGTGTTCCACTTAAGTCAATTTGAAATCTGTAATTTATTTTATATTTGGGCATATCGCCAGCAAGCCTAAATCTGAGTCTGCGCATTCTAAATCTGTTATATGCATCGCTTGTTGTATCGGTTGAGTTATATTTTATTTCTAACGAATTTTGAATATAACCACCCAAGCTTATTTCAGAGTTATCTTTATCCGAAAATTTAAAACCCTCGCCAAAAGTATATTTGTTTAAAATAGGATTTTGAGCCAATAATAATTGACACAGAAAAATACTTATAAAAAGTACAAAGTGCTTTATTTTCATCATTTAATTATTCAAAATTTCCTTTAACTATAACTACTTTATTTTCCATCATTAGTTTGCCTTTGGCAAATACATCTGTTAAAACAAAATCTTTATCCAAACAGCATAAATCAGCGTCTGCATTTATTTCAATAATACCTTTATTTTTTAAACCTAAATTATTTGCAGGATTTAAGGTAATTAACTTTATTGCGTCTTCAATGCTTACTTCTTTGGTTTCAATTAATTGTTTTACTTGTAAATAATTTTGATCAATGGGTGCTTTTTTAAATCCAATTAGTTTGCCGTTTTCATCAAGTTTGTCAAGGCCGGCATTTCCATCACTACTAAATGTCATTTTATCAATTGAAACACCATTTTCTAAAGCATATAAAACAGCTTTGTATGGATCAGTATATTTTGATGCACCAGTAGTAATATCAATCATTCCACCCAACTTTGCAAAAGCAATTGCTTGTTCAAAAAGAGCTTTTGTTCTGCCAACATGAGTAGGGGAAATATGGCTAATTGGAAATTCGTGTTCTTCTACCAATTTAAATAAAATATCCATTTTAGGTTTTAAATTCCCTAAATGAATATGTAGAATTCCTTTTTTATTAGCAATCATTCCTCCAACAGTAATTTGCCTTAACATTCTTAGTAATTCAAGTTCAGTTGGGTAGGAAGAACGAATATCAGTAATGGCAATTTTACAACCCAATACCTTATCAATAAAAATCATATCATCCTGAATGGTATTGGTAATATAGGTAGGTTCAATGCCATAATAACCCGTAAACATATAAGCTGATATTCCTTCACTTTCAAGCGACATTGTTTTTGCATACAAGTTTTTAATACTTCTGGCTGTTCCGTCAGTGCCTAGCAATCCTACAACTGTAGTAGATCCACAAGCTATTAAATCAGAAAGTTTGATTTCTGGAGTCATGGAAGCGAAACCATGTTTTCCACCTGCACCTGTAATATGAATATGTTGGTCAATAAACCCAGGTGTAACAGTTTTTCCCGCTGCATCCCAATATTTACAATACTTGCCATCAAATTCAATATGATCTTCTATAGCAAGAATTTTCTCTTCTCCTATAAGAATATCTTTTACTCCAATATGATTGGGAGTGTATATGTCTGCATTTTTTATTAAAAGCATAATCCAAAATGATAAATTAATAATGTGAGTAACGACAAAGAAATTGGGATTAAATTCCTTTTTACAATAGCTATTGATGATACACCAGCAATTTCTGCTGTGGCCAATAGTACACCAGCTAAGGGGCTTAAAGCCCTTCCCATAGATGCTGAAAGATTCATAGGTAAAAGTATAGAAGTACTAGCAATACCAAACTTAGCAGCAGCATTAGGAATTAATGGTCCAAATGCAAAGAAAGCTGCATTCCCACTTCCCATTAGTATGGCCGCAAAAAATATCATAATGGTCATAATTATTCCTAGTCCAATTGCCCCAAAACCTAAGCCTTGAGAGATCGTTATTAAACCATCTATAAATCCTATTGAAATTAATCCGTTGGCAAAAATTTCGGCCGCAATAATAAGTGTTACTACTGTTTTGAAAATATCTCCCATTCCATCGAAAAATATTTTAAAAGTTGATAAAATATTTTTAATATTTTTAGTTCTGATTAGTTCAAATATTATAGCAATAAATAAGCTAATTAACATAGCTGTAGTAGTTTCAATTTTTAATTTAATAGGAAAGACGGTGAAAACACCTGAAAAAAGTAATAATATAATCAGCGGTAAAATAGGTATTATACCATAAATAGCCGGTGCTTGAATAATTTGTTTTTCTATTTTAGCATCAACCAATGGCATTAATTTATCTTTTTTATCGTAATATTTGTTTACAAAAAAATACGAAATCATAACCACAATATTTAAAATTATAGCAATAGGTATTTGCATATTTATAAAATATGGTACAGTATCAATATTTGCAATTTGTGTGGCAGAAGCTGTAATAACAGAAGCTGGCCCAATACAAAATGCGGTACTACTTGTAATAATAGAAACTGCGGCTAACCTACTTACACCTATATTTATTAAAATTGGAAAAACAGAAGCCATTAATAACAAGCCTAAACCTGCTGCTGAGGGTACACATATAAATAATAATTGGCCAATTGGCACCACACAAACAGCTGCTAAATGAGGTTGTTTTTTTAAGAACGATAATGGCTTTAAAGCAATTCTTACCAATGCTTCCGAAGCACCAATTTTGTCGATATAAGCCACAAATCCGCCTATTGCCATGATCATTAAACCTACATTCGCATTGGTACTTGAGAACGATTCTTTTATAAATTCAAAAATATTAATTAGTAAAAAACTATTTTCTTTAAGCACAATTGTGTGATTGAAATAATCTAAACCACCTTTGATTAATAACATTGTAATTCCAGCAATAAGCAGTACTGCTTGAGGAAAATAGTTTTTAAGTAAAAGTTTTGCAACAATTATGATTACAATAATTGATAATATAAAACCAGCATACTGCATACTTATATTTGATTAGTTAAAATGGATCGCCAGTTACTTTTGTACCTGGACTAAATTTTTTGGCGTTTACACTCACGTGTTGTACAAAATCTCCGGTTATATCTGGGTTTCTCGTATATGATTCATTTGGATTGTCTGACCAAGGTGTAATATCAATTGAAAGAACAACATTATTCAAAGCATCTTTAATTGTAATTACATCACCGGCATTGGTTAAGTTTAAATCGCCAGTTGTAGTTTTTTGAACCAAAGCGTTTCCAAAGGTTCCTGTTAAAGTGCCTCCTCCAAAAATTACTAATGCTTTTTGTGGTTGTAAAATAGTTCCAGCTATAATAACATGTCTAGGAGTATCTGATAAAAGTGCATTTGCATCAAAAATTTTATAGCCACTTAAATCAATTGCTTTTGATGAATTATTATATATTTCAATAAACTCATCTTGACTTTGTGAATAAATACCATCTCCATTAGCATTTCCATCTAAACCAGAATTTGATGGATCATATAAAATTTCATTGAAAATTAAGTTTATTGGATTAGTAACGTCATCATCTTCTATGGTAATTTCAGTAATTTGAATGCCATTTTCTGCAGCACCTATAACAGATTCAATCGCTATATTTATAATTTCGTTGCCTTCCTTCAAAGTATCTTGAAGAGCAAACAAAGAAGCAGTATTTGATAAACTTCCTGAAGGAATAACAATTGTAATATTTGAACTATAATCGGTATTTAATATTGCAGTTCCGGTGTAGGAAAGAATCACTTGAACATCGCTTGAAGAAATAGTATTTAATTCTACTTTTATTATTGCCGAATCATTGTTTTCAGAGATGATAGCATTATTAACAGAAAGACTCACCGAACTGCCAAATGATATTACATTTTTAGGCGCCACATCATCGGTTTTACAAGCATTAAATGCAACAAGTAAAAAACCCATTGCTAAGCAAATAGTATTATTTTTCATTTTGTAATTATTGTATATTAGTTTTTTATTATTTTAAAATTTACCCATGAATCATTTACTTTAAATTCAATAAAATATACACCAGCAGCTAATGTTTCTATATTTATTTGATTTGATGCTAAAACACCAACACTTAATAAATTTCCGTAAATACTTTTTATTTTATATTCGTTTAAATTCATTGTAGTTGCTATGTTTATAATACCATTTGTAGGGTTTGGAAAAATATTGATTTTACTTTTAAAAAGTTCCTTCAAACTGGTTTGGTTTGAAATATTAATTTTTAAAGAATCTGTTTTCCCGCTGCCATCATTAGCCGTTGCTTTTACCATTACCGTTCCATTAGCTATTGCAGTTAATAAACCTTTGTTGCTAATGCTTGCAATTGAATTTTTATCAACCGACCATGTAACTGAAGTATCTGTTGCATTTTTAGGTAGTATATCTGCATAAAAACTTAATGTTTCATTTGGCTCTGAAATTGTAGTTACATTTCCTTCTGTACGAATTTTTAATGATGTAACTTTAAAAATCTGATTAGTAATAGTAATGTTTATAGAATCGGCTTTTCCACTGCCATCGTTGGCCATTGCTTTAACTTTTACTATTCCGTCAGCTAATGCGGTAAGCAATCCATTAATATTTATTGAAGCAATTGCTTTATTGTCAATATCCCAAATAACACTTGTATCAGTTGCATTTTTTGGTAAAACATTTGCAAATAATAATAATGTACCATTTGTAGTTGAAATGGTGTTTACATTTCCTGATGAAGTAACAGTTACAGATGAAACCATTATACCAGTAGTTTGTCCCGTAATATTTATAGTTTTGGTTCCAAAAATACCGCTTCCATCATTTGCCGTTGCTTTTACAATTGCATTTCCATTGGCTATAGCTGTTAATAAACCATTACTATTTATTGATGCTACACCCGGATTGGTAACTGACCAAATTACAGTTGTATCTTTTGCATTTATAGGCAATACAGCTGCAAGCATTTGAAGTGTTCCTTGATTTTGAGAAATGCTATTCACATTATTTTCTCCGTTTACAGTTATCGTTCTTACTTTTAATTCCGTACAGATTGGATAAACGCATTTTGAGTTAAAAATAGTAGTAGAACTATCAGTACAATTCAGTGCACCATAAATCCAATTTCCTAAATTATTTTTAAAAGCCCAAGAGCCTGTATATTCCCAATCTTTTCCTGTGCCATCAACATTTGCATTGCCAAAAGTTTCAACAACTTCACCCACTTTAAAAAGTTCCACAGCATCATCGCCATTTTGAGAAATAATTCCAGCTGAATCAATAATAATGGTATTAAATGCTGACCAACATTCGCCAAAATAACTAGCAATGGATGCCGAGTCTCTTACTACTATTATTTGATTTCCTTTGGCTACTGCAATTGCAGGGAATCTAAGTTCTTGTCCATTTGTACCACCCCCATTATTAGCCACTCCAATTCCATATATACTTAAATTTGTAATATTTGTATCTGCAATGAGGTGAATTGATTTTCCCGCAGAAGTTCCAAATGGAATTTTAAAATCGGTAATTCCTTTTAAACTTAATTCATTTGCACATTGAATACATTTTTCGAAACAAACTGATTTTAAAATACTATCAGTTTTTATAATTGAATAACGGTTGATATCAGTTCCATTTTGTCTGGTACATGCACTAACAGAAGTAAAATTTTCTTGAATAACAGTATCAATTACAAACTTAAATTCTAATGTATCTGATGCAATGGCTAAAGTAATTTCCCATAAACCATCATGATTAGTATCTTGCAATGTATTGCAACTATTACACCATTGGTTAAAGTTACCAGCAATATTTACTTTATTAAAGTTCAAACCATATTTATTCATGTCTACTTTAAAAGTAATGGAGTGAGCTAAACTATAAATAAAACCAATGCCATTGATATTAGTTCCTGGCGAAAATTTTCTTATACCTAATGTTGAATGTTGAACAAAATTACCTGTAATATCTGGAGATCTTGTATATGATTCATCGGGATTATTTGATAACGCATCCGAATCGAAAGTAAGTATTGATACACCAGCATTGTTTTTTATTGTTATTTTCTCCCCTATATTGTTTAGGCTTAAACCCGAAATGCCAGTATCTGCTAACACAATTGCATTTCCAAATAAACCAAATGGTATACCTCCACCAAAAACTACTAAAGCACTTCGAGCTGGAATAATAGTTCCAATAGGGAATTTATAAACCAAACTACCTACTAAAGTATCATCCCAAATTTCGTAACCACTTATATTTAAGTTGGAAGTACTTGTATTGAAAAATTCTATAAATTCATCTTGCGTTTGACTATAAACTCCATCACCATTAGCATCGCCAACTAAGGTAACGTTTGATGGATCGTATAAAACTTCATTAATAATTAATTGTGCTTTACTATTTTTACAAATAAAAAAGGCTAAAACAAAAAGTAGGTGTATTTTTTTCATTTTGATTTACTTACGCGATTGAATTTTTTAAATAATTAACAAATAACAGTTTCAAAATATTATAATTGCCATACCAATTATTTTAAATTAAAGATACCAATTATGTCAATTCTACTCAATAAAATTATTAATAATTACAATGTTCAAGTTTTGAATTCAAATGTAATTGATAACGATAAATTGTATTTAAAAATTTATAAATTGCTAAAACAAATGATAGTTTCAATGGAAATACCAGAAGAAATTACACTTCCTACATCCAGAAGTTTAGCAAAAGCACTGAATGTTTCTAGAAGTACCATTTTAAGGGTATATGAGTTTCTTATTTTAGATGGTTTAATCGTATCAGTTCCATGTTCAGGTTATACCATAAAAAAGAAAGAGGTTTCACAAATAACTCCAATAAATTTTAATGGAAAAGACTTTGAAAATTTATCTATAATTGGTAAATCATTTTTAAAAAACAACCAAGATATTAATTCAAATAGTGATGAAAATTTGGCATTTAGTCCTGGATTACCACCATTAGATATTTTCCCTGTATCGCAATGGAAAAATCTTTCTAATATGTATTGGAAAGAGATAAAATTTTCGAATTTGTCATATTCTCCTTCTTCAGGAATTGAAAAATTGAAAATTAATATTGCAAATTATTTAAACTTGATTCGAAATTTAAAATGCGATAGCAGTCAGGTAATAATTACTTCTGGCTCCTTACAATCGTTATATTTATTAGGTTGTATTTTATTAAATCCAGGTGAAAAAATTTTTCTTGAAGATCCAACTTTTCCTAATGTAAAATCAATTTTTAAAGGACTAATGGCAGACATCATTGGTATACCAATTGATGAGCAAGGTATGAGTATTGA
>CAMCQX010000002.1 GCA_945876985.1 Chitinophaga pinensis | reverse complement strand
AAAGGATTTTCAAGTCCATTGAGCGCTTCTAATTTACAAATACCCAATATTACAATACAACCAAGGTAACGTAAAGGAGTGGCATCTTTTTCAAAAACCAAGTTTCGTACTGAACTTCTAACACCATCAGCCCCAACCACTAAATCGGCCTTAGCTATTTTTTTTTCTCCGTTTACTTCAAATTCTATATCAACACCACCATTTTCACTTTCCTTTAAATTCACCAATTGGTGACCCCATTGCACCTCATCATTTCCATCAAGTTGTTCAAGCAATGCTAAGCGCAATGATTGTCGAGCAATATGAATATTGGTTCGCTTTGGAGCAACTTTTTTATTAGAATCTATGCTTTTTCTCATTCCCCACTCACCTATTACTTTACCATCGGTAGTATGAACCACATGTTTGGTAGAATTTACACCATCTTTTAATGAGAAAATACCCAAACCTTTAATGGCAATACTTGCTTGTTGCAAAGTAAGTCCATATCCTTGCTTACGAACATCAAAACCTGTATCACGTTCATAAAGTTTAAAAGGAATTCCGCGGTGCAAACAAGCCACTGCTAAAGCCACACCACCAATTCCACCACCAATTATAGCTATGTTTGGAAAATTTTCTTTATCTGCTATTGGGAAGTTAGCAGCAGTTATTAATCCTGAACCATTACAGATTAAGCAGGTATATAAATGACGATTAGGGCGAGCAGGAGCTTTCCCCTCCCCCTTCATTTTTTCAAATAAATCTAATTCTTTCTGAAAGTTAATGAGTACATTCTTCTTGAACTTCCGGCTTTTTTTTCCTCGTCCGTTACATTCCAAGCAAATTGTAAAGCAATCCTCTTTATTCTCCACCTATTTTAATTTTATATTTCATCAAAAAATTAGTTCTCAAAACTATAACTAAAGCCAGCTGCTAGTTGCCAGAAGCCAGCGGCATTTTACTTCCCAAACAAACCTTTAAGTCTCTTTTTAGCTTCTTCTTCAAGTTTGTTTTTTGCCTTATCAGCTTCCGATTTTATTTTGGCTTCTGCTTCTTTTTTCAATCTATCAGCCTCCGCACGACCTTTATTTTCCAGTTCTTTTTTCTGCTTTTCTATTTCAGCTCTGGCTTGATCTTCTAACTCTTTTTTCTTTCTATTTAACTCATCTGCCAATTGATTTTTTAAGTTACTGGCTTCACTTTTGGCAATATCTGTTAGATTAGTACTTACTGTTGGACTGGTAAATATGCCACCCAACACTATACCAATATTGATAACCTCATTCATTTTTATATTAGCACCGCTCTTTTGATTTAATTGCGCTAGCACACCGTCAACAGCGGAATTTGCAGCGCCTAAATCTTTTCTTGGTAAGGCTACAGTTCCGGTATAATTAATAGTTTGGTCAAGGCCAGTAGAGCCGCTTAATGTTAAATTTTGTCCTCCTACCTTAACATTAAATGGTTTGGTATAAATTCTTCCTCCTTTTATTTCATATTTTACCAATACATTTTTAAAATCTACTTTTTTCCATTCGTCTCTTTTAAAAGCATCAGCCACTTTGTTAAATGCATCAATGTTAGTCACAGTTGCATCTGTAATTTGTAAATCACCAGCAGCGTATAACGATTCATAAACAGGTTTCATTTTACTATCAAGTGTAGTGGTGAATTTAAAAATAGAAGTACTGAAATTACCTTTCATTTTTTCAGCAATTGGTGCTATTTTTTTTATGGTATTGAAAGTTATAAAGGCTTTTTGGATGTCTAAATTTTGAATGCCAAAAGTCATATCAATAGTAGGTTTTTTAGGATTTGTAGTTTCATAAAATCCATCCATGTTCATGCTGCTTCCTAATAAATTTAAAGCTACTTTGTTAAACAATAGTTTTGAATTTGCCACTTTCACAGTTCCGTTAAAATTAGTAATATCCATATTGGTATAAACTAATTTTTGAATATTGCTGGTCAATGTAAAATCAATATTTGAAGGTAATTCTATAATTGCCATTCCGTTTGTATCAGCCGCAGCAGTTGCAGTAGTGTTTGAATCGTTGCTTAAAAACTGATTGGCATCCATCAAACTACTTTTAAAGTTTAAGTTTCCAACCAATGTTCCTTTACCAAAAAAGTAAGGAAAAAAGTTACTCAAATCACCATTCATTTGCATATCGCTATTGCCAATTTTGGCATCAAAATTACTTAACGTAACCAACTTAGGATTAAACGATAGTGTAGCCGTTTTTAAATTCATGCCTTGCGGCAATTCCTTTGAAACAAATTGAATAGCACTCACTGAAATATTACCACTTGCATTGAAGTTTTCATAGTTTTTATTTTCAATATCACTCATTTTTCCTTTTGCTGCAAAGTCGGAAACTAACATTCCAGAAAGCTTAGTTCCTTCGGGCATTGGCGCAATTTTCACCACATTATCCAAATTCAATTTTCCTTTTAAATGCGCATCTACCAATGGATCTTTTAATAAATTTTCAGCCAATAATTTTGCATCAAAAGGATCACCTTGTAATTCAAAATGTAATTTCGATAAATTAATTTTTGTGCGATCTAAATTTCCATCTGTATTGGTAACATGTAAGTCAATTCCCACGTTTTCAACTGGTGCGGGCAATGCTGGGTATTTAAACCAACCGTTTTCTACTAATAAATTAATGGCAAAAGCTGGTAATTGTTTGTCGTTAAAAGTACCTTTTGCAAATCCATCAAATCCTAATTTACCTTTCGATTCTAAATCCTTAAACGATGAACTATAAATAGCTGGAATCAAAGAAAGAAAGTCTTTAAAATCATTCTTCTTAGCTGCATATTTTATATCCATGTTAATGTCATCGCCTTTCATCGCAACGTTTCCGTCCATTTTAAACAATAAATCATTTAACCCAAACTCATTGTCTTTAAAGGTAAATTCCATAGCACTCATATTGGCTTCCACATCTGCTTTTGCAGTGGCATGCACTTTACTTAAATAACTAATATTCGACATGGCAAAGGTAAATTTAGCAATGTCCATATCATGTTTCATGGTGAATAAGTCTTGGTTAAAATCGCCTTTTAAAACGTAATTCATGCCAGCCATTTCGCTGCTCATATTACCTTCTTTATCAACGTAGCTGACATAACCATTTTTAATTTCAAACACTTTTAAAAGCACATCAAATTTGGAGGGTTCGGTAGTTGGCACTTCAGCCGTTGTATCTGCCGATGCTTTGGTAATATCCCAATTAGCTTTGCCGTCTTTTAAAATAATGGCATGAATGCGAGGCTCATTTAAAAACACTTTTCGTACTTTAATTTGACCGCCATTGATAACACTCATAATATCTAAAGTAGCTTCAAATTCTTGCAAAGATATTAAAGTATCGCCTTCAAATTCATTGATACCAACTATATTTAAATCATTTATTGATATAGTAAAGTTTGGAAACGATTTAAAAATACTCAAACCAATGTCATCACTGAACTTCACTTTTGCGTTTATATTTTTATTTGCTTCTTCTGTTGCTAAAGCAATAATTTTTCCTTTAAATATAAAGGGAATCGCCATTACGACTATCAATAAAAAGGCAATAATAATGGCACTGATTTTAACTATTTTTTTCATGGTTTTTGTTTTAAAAATTACGGCTTGCGAAAATAATGCCAATCGTTCAGATTACCATTAAAAACTTAGCTGATTATTTCTTGATTGATTGGTGAATATTATTGGTTTAGTTTTTTTGAGCTAAAATAGCATAAACAATCGGAATTTTATTTCCATAATTTTCAATTCTAAACTTTCCTTTTTCAAATTCAATAGGGTTTGAAAAAATATTATAAGGAGAATAATCAAATTCATTGAATTTCAAAATGCTCAAATCGTTTTTAATAAGCGCATTCATTACTTCGCTTAAACTATGGTTCCAGGTTATAGATTCTCCAGTAATATTGGCATTTCTGTCGGCATAAGTTCCAGTTTCTAATTCTATAATTGGTTCATCTAAAAAGTAATTGTACTGAATGAATTTAAAATCATTGTCGTACATCCAAATTACAGGATGAAATTCTGCAAAAACAAATTGACCATTAGGTTTTAAAAAATGAGAAACAATGCCAGCCCATTTTGTAATATCGGGCAGCCAACAAATAGTTCCGTAACTGGTAAATACCACATCAAATTTTTTGTCTAACAGTTTGGGCAAATCGTAAATATTACAACATATAAAATCAACGTTTGTATTTGTTTGCATTGCAATTTCCTTGGCTTTTTCAATGGCAATTTCCGAAAAATCAATGGCAGTTACCTTCGCCCCTAGTTTTGCCAATGAAATGCTATCTTGACCAAAATGACATTGTAAATGCAAAACAGATTTTCCTTCTATATTTCCTAATAAATCCAATTCTATAGCGTTTAATGAAGTATTTCCTGCTAAAAAACTATCCATTTTATAAAAATCAGATTCAATATGATGAGATACTTTGTTGTTCCAAAGGTTTTTGTTAGTATTTAAATGCTTTTCAAAATTATTCATTAAATTTTTTTAGTAAGTTGGCACAATACTAACAAATTGTGACTAATGAATTTTATAAATTAAATAAAAAGGTTTTATGTTTGATTTAATAGATTCAAATAATTTTTATGAAAAATGCTGTTTTATTCTTTTTGTTAATTGGTGCAAATTCAGCAAAAGCAATTGGTTATTCCGGCTTAAACACTGACTTAGAGTACCTTTATTTAGGAGTTGTATTATGTATTTTATCTGTTTTATTTACTGTAAAAGCTGTTAAATGGATAAAACAAAAAATTAAGAAAGAGTCAGATTCAATTCAATAAATAAATTCATCATTCAAATTTTTGCTTAAAATGCTTCATTGGTCAATCAATCAAATAAAACTAGACTTAAAATACACTTGGAAAATATCTAGAAATGCAACTACATTTAAAATCAATTCAATCATTACCTGTAGCGATGAAATACATCAAGGACGGGGTGAAGTTGCACCCAATATTAGGTATAACGAAACGCCTGAATTAATTTTAAATAGCTTTGAGCAATTTGTAAATGCTGGTGCTAATCAAATAAAAAATGCCAGTGAACTTTCATTAATTTTAAATCAAATAAATGCGCCCAATGCCATGCGTTTTGGAATAGAGCAAGCATATATTCACTATTTGTGCGCTCAAAACAATCAAACTATTTATGAGTTTTTGAAAATAGAAAAACCTTTAAAAACCAATACTTGCTATACTTTACCCATTATGGATCCTGCTGAAATTGTTTCATTTTTCAATGAAAACAATTTAAATCGTTTTGCTTATTTGAAAATAAAAATAAGTGTGGATGGCGCTTTAGATGAAATAAAAACACTTACCAATATTTACCAAAAACCAATATTAATTGATGCAAACGAAGCATGGAAAGATCCTGATGCATTGATAAATTTTATGGATAATTTAAAGGATTTGAATATTGCAATGATTGAACAACCTATGCACAGCAGCATGGTGAACGAATACAAATATTTAAAGCCTCGAGCGGCATTGCCTTTAATGGCCGATGAGAGTTTTTGTGCGCATGTAGACTTTGCTGAATTAAAGTTACAATTTGATGCGGTAAATATGAAGTTAATGAAGGCTGGTGGCTATTTGAACGGATTGCGACTGATTCATGAAGCAAAGAAAAATGGCATGAAAACAATGGTTGGTTGCATGGTAGAAACCACACTTGGCATGAGCGGTGCTTATGCATTTACGGGCCTTTGTAATTATGCCGATTTAGATGGTTATATGATTATAGCTGATGAACCTTTTGGGCTACTAAAAGAAGAAAATGGCGAAGTGTTTTTGTTAAATTAGTAATTCATACTTTCCCGATGTGTCGGGACTTCTTACTTCTTACTTCATACTTCATACTTCATAATTTATACTTCTTACTTCTCAACTACTTCATACATATCCAATCTTCTGTCTTTCCAATTTAACACTGTTCCTGTATTTCTTGCACGTTCAATAGCCGCTAAATCCAAATCGGCAATTACCACAGTTTCAATGTTTGTGCTTGCCTCACCAGCTACACCATCGGGAGGAAAGGCAAAATCACTTGGCGTATAAATTCCTGATTGAGCGTAGTTAATATCCATATTATCAACCGATGGAATATTACCAACCGTTCCTGCGGTGGCTACTATCATTTGATTTTCAATGGCACGGGCTTGCGCGCATAATTTTACACGTAAATGTCCGTGTTTTTCATCCGTACTGAATGGTACAAAAAGAATTTTAGCCCCTTTATTACATGCAATTCTTGCCATTTCCGGAAACTCTACATCATAACAAACGTTGATGGCCACTTTACCACAGTCAGTATTAAAAACTTTTATTTCATTACCTGGTCTTACTCCCCACCATTTTGCTTCATTAGAAGTAATATGAATTTTATATTGCTTTTCGTAAGTTCCATCACGCTTAAACAAGTATGAAATATTGTATAAATTGTCGTTTTCTACTTGCAAATGTGTACCCGCAATGATGTTAATATTATACTCTAATGCCAAACGAGAAAACAAATTTATATAGTCCTCCGTGTAATCATCAAGCTTCCTAATACTGTCTTCCGGACTCATACTTTTGTACTCGTGCAAAGAAAGTAATTGAGTAGTAAAAAGCTCGGGGAATAGCGCAAAGTCTGACTTGTAATTACTTGCGACATCAGTAAAATATTCGCATTGTTGGGCAAATTGTTTAAAGGAAGTAATTTTACGCAACTCATATTGAATACAACATATGCGTACTTTCTTCATTAACACACTTCGTTCTCTTGTTTCGGCTTGATAATCCAAATTTACCCATTCTAACAAAAGTCCGTAACCTTCACTTTCCTTATCTTCTGGTAAATAATCTTTAATTATTCTTTGAATGGTAAATCCATGCGCCAATTGAAAAGTAACAACTGGATCTTTCACTTTTTTATCAACTACACGTTTTATATAAGCTCTTATTCCAAATTCTTCTGAGTGTTTGTTATAATTTGGAACCCTTCCTCCTATTAAAATACGCATCAAATTTTTGTCTTCACATAAATTTCTACGCATTTCATATAAACGTCTGCCAATTTTCAATCCTTGGTAATCAGGATGAACCATTACTTCTATTCCATATAAAGTATCACCTTCTTCATCGTGGTTTGTAATGTAACCATTGTCGCAAATTTCTTTCCAAGCATGGTCATCATCATATTCATCCCAACTTACCATTAAACTAGTAGCTGAACCTACTATTTTACCTTCAAAAGTAATGATTTGCATTCCTTCTGGAAATAAATTGTACTGACTTTCCAGCATATCATATTTCCAAGGATCGTTATCGGGAAAACATATTTTTGATAAAGCTATGATTTCATCAAAATCGCCTTTTTCGGCATTTCTTTCTATTAGTTTTGGCTTTCTGCTATTACGTGTTTTCATGTAAATATTTTTTATTACCTTATCATCAATTTAAGTGAAACAATATTACTTGCACTGATAAGTCCCTGATTAAAGGCATTGCCAAGGGCATAATCTATTTGAATTTTATTGAGCTTCAATCCAACTCCAATAGCAGGAGAAACGTTATATGATGAGCTACCGTCTATATTTTTAACTTGCTGAAAATTATTGATTCCACCTCTAATAAATACTGTTTTTTTATACCCTAATTCTGTTGCCATTCTAGGGTCTAAATTTAAATATTTTGATGAAATCAAAGTATTTCTTTGCCCATCGGTGTATGCATCAAAATCAATACTTCCCAAAACTGAAAACCAATTTTTAGTAAATGTATAGCTACCCCCAACTGTTAGTTTTGGTAAAGTTAGTTCCAAAGTATTGTTCGGCAAAGCATTTCCAGTGCTAATTAATTTTTCTTTTTCTGCTTCGGTAAATGTGTAACTCCAAGCATTGAAAGTAGTTGTTACATCGCGAAGAATAGCACCAAATCTGAATTTTTTAACTTTATACAAAGCACTTGCATCTAATCCAAAACCCCATGCATTGGCAAATTCGCCAATTACTCTTCTAATTATTTTAACATTTGCACCTAACTGTAAATTTTTAACCAATTTTGTTTCAGTGGCATAACTGCCAATAAAAGCGTAATCAACGGCTGAAAAGCTTGAAACTTTTGTATAATCAATTTGTCCATTACTATTTACCAAAAACAAAGTATTGGGAATATTGTCAACCCCCATTCTAATAATAGAAATGGCAGCAACTGAATGTTCGTTTAAACGAAATGCACCAGCCAAATAATCATGCGTTAAAATTCCTGCAAACTGACTGTTTCTCATTCCAATTAACTGAAATTTATCTTTCATATCAAGTAAAGCTGCTGGATTATAATAACCAGCTGTTACATCGCTAACATTGGATACTGATGCTCCTGCCATACCTAAGTTTCTGGCACCAACTCCCAAATTTAAAAACTCATTGCTGTACTTTAACTGTGCAAATGAGTATTGAAATACAAATAGTGTGATTAAACTAAGTCCTATTTTTCTCATTGAATATTTTTTAACTTATATGTCTTTTTATTTTACTTTTAGTACTTTAAACCTCCAAATCTATATCAAAAACTTGTTTAAGTTCTGCTATTATCATTATTGGATCAAATAAATATTGTTGTTCTATTTTATTGATAAATTCCTTCAAAAAAAACCTGTCACTCATACTCATTTCAATCGTTGTAGCCTGTTTATAAACCCTTGCTATTGAAAAAACAAAACTATCGTTAAAAACATAACCAAACAAGTATTTTACTTCACAAAAATGTTTAAAATTTCGCATAAATTGGTCAATATTTTTGAAAGAGTAGCGTAAAACGAATTCTTCAAGTATTTTAGTATCAATTGCATGTAAATCGCTGTAAAATGAATGACAAGCTGATGGAAAATGTTTGACTAAAAGCCTATCTATTAACATTTCAAACATGATATGTGATAAAAACCATTTTCTATTTAAATGAGCCAATGGTTCAAAATTTTTCAATTCAAAGTTTATTATTTCACTGTATTTTTTAAAAAATAAAGATGGATGAAACAACTTATCTGCATTTAAATGAGCAATACAGCCAAATTGCAATTGCTGTTGACTGGGTTTTAGGTCTAATTGAACATCATGAAAGCCTCTCGCATAATTTCGCGTAAAATCGGGTATAAATAAGGCGGAATTATAGTAATGATTGCCAGGTTTATTGTCTATATAATAATGAGAAAGGTAATTCAATGACCATTTTTTAACAAATAAAGGTAAATTACACTAAAACTAAAAACATTCGACTAATTGGAATTAGATTTAAAGAATTTACATCTGATTTTTCATGTATCTGCATTTTGCGGCTATTTAACACAAAAGTTTTACTTGGTTATTTCTATTCGATTCTCAGCAATTAGAGATTATTTTATCAAATTTGGGGATATTTTCTATTTTAATGTTTATATGTTTTTTTTAATATCTATTCGCCAATTACCTACTTTACAATTGTATTTAAACGAATAAATTACTATTTATTAAGCAATTTATCCAACTCTATTTAACTTAAAATAAGAGTTTTACATGTATAAATGTATATTTCTATTAAGTAACATGCGCAAACAATTGTAAACGATTTCCTTTACATTTGTTTAATCGCAAAACATTTGTAAATTTGGAGCTTTACAAATGTATTATTGTGCTGGATATCAATATGGATGAACTTAACAAACGAGTATGTGAGATAATGGATCGCTTTTGTGACTCAAAATCTATTTTTGCTAATGAATTAGGTGTAGGTTTGCCTATTATTACACATATTACCAATGGTAGAAACAAGCCAGGAATTGATATTTTACAAAAAATACTCCATACCTACCCCACTATTAATGCTGCATGGCTAATGATAGGAAAAGGCGAAATGATAATAACTGAAAAAACTAAGTTAAATATTGATAATGAGTTAAATAATATAACTGAATTGGTTTTAAAACTAAACACTTTTAAAACCAATACATCCCAAGTTATTAGCTACCACAAGCTATTTATGGACGAATTGAGACATATCAATGAGTTGGATTCAATTTTACTAAATACACAAAGTGAACTAGACAAAACCCAACAAAAAATCAATGAGGAAATTGATATTTTAAAATCTAAAGTAAAATAGAATATTATAAACTATAACAATCTCTTTATCTATCAAATAAGCTACAATTATTTGTATATAAATCCAAATATTTTACCTGAACATATTTTACAAAAACAATGTTTATTTTGAATTTATTTAAAATGACATACTAATTATAAAAATAACATTAAAGAACTTTCCTCCTATTTTGCTTGAATTTATTTTCATGAAAATAGATTTCCGTAATTGAAATAAAAATTACCGAAACTTTTATCTGATTAGGAATGTTAGTTGTATGTTTGCCAACCATAACAAAAAGACTAAATAAAATGAATATGACTGATAAAACCGAATTTTTAAACGTATACGCTGAACAAACTCCCAATCCAGAAACAATGAAGTTTGTTTTTAATAAAATGATTTTACCTGATGAGGCAGAAGATTATCCAAGCAAAGAGAAAGCAAATGCATCGCCATTAGCAAAAAGTTTGTTTGAATTTAGCTTTGTAAACGGAGTTTTTATCATGAATAATTTTGTTACCATTACTAGGTCCGTTGGCTCAGAATGGCATGAAATTATGCCTATAGTAAAAGAATTTTTAAAAGCTTATGTTGAAGCTGACGAACCTATTTCTTACAAAACCGATAAATCAAATATTGAAGGATCTGACAATGTAATTATTGCACAAATTCTTGATATATTAGATACTTATATAAAGCCAGCAGTAGAAAATGATGGTGGTTTGATTTCATTCAAATCATTTAACGAAGAAACTGGGTTAGTTACGGTTGAACTAAAAGGTTCTTGCAGCGGTTGTCCATCATCTACAGTAACTTTAAAAAAGGGAATTGAAGGCTTACTAACCCGCATGGTTCCTCAAGTAAAAGAGGTTGTAGCAGAAAGTTTGTAACAATATAAATTAACTATAAAAAAGCTGATTCAGGTTTGAATCAGCTTTTTTTATATGTAAAAATTACTCTTCCATTTTTATATAAATCTCTTCACTCATTTTCGATTTTCCTCCATCGGTAGTAAATGCTTTAATAGAATAAGTGTTTTCTTTTTTTGTGCTATTATCGGTAAATGTTTTATCTGCAGTGTTGGCATATTGAGATAATTGTCCGTTTCCATTCCATTTATAAATAACAAATAAAACTTCTTTCCCAATGTTAGGATAATCCCATTTTAGTAAAGCTTTTTTATTAATTATAGAAACTGAAAAATTTACAATAGATGGCCTAATTCCGCTATCATAAGGCTTACCTGAAACCGCATTTGCATAACCCGAAAAAAGGTTACTTTCATCTTTGGCTCTTATGCTATAATAATACATTACTCCATTTTCCACATTAGTATCAGTATATGAATTTTGAATGGAATCAAACTTTAAAATTATTTCCCAATCGGCTGCAAAATCAGTTTTTCTATATACAAAATGTTCTTTTACATCCACACTTTCGCTAGGTATAAATCGGATTTCTATTTGTTTTTCACCCACAAACACATCGTTAATTACAGGAGAAACTGGAGAAATAGTATCTGGTCGCTTTAAGGATATAATATCCGAAAACGCAGATTGATTGTAATTGAAATCCAATGCTTTTATTCTATAATAAATTTTAGGCGTTAGTGATTGTAAAGTTATTGTGTCATAAAAAACTAATTTTACCAAATTGGTATCCCATTTATCATATAAATAACCCTCTTCAATCACTGAGAATTCGTGTTCAGGGCTATTGGCTTTAAATAATTTATAGCCTTTTATGTCCTTTTCTTTCCCTTGTTTTATAGTTAAAGTTACAATACCAAAACTATCAATTATTGCATTCATAATTTGAGGCTGAGTGGGTGGTGTGCTGTCTATAATAACAACATAAGAAGGATAAGAATAACTAATATTCCCAGCAGTATCCATGGCATAAACTTGGTAATAATTTATTCCTTCTGCATTAAAGGTAGAATCGCTATAACTCCTAGCTTTACTTGAAAGAATTGTTTTATTTATAATGGTAAAATTTCCTGTATCTCTATCAGAACGAGCTACAATAAATCCTCTCAAATCACTTATATCGCCATACAAGTCCCAATTTACCAATACTTCCTTGGTTTTTGTGTGTTTGGGTTGGTAAATAATTGGATTACTTGGGGGGATTAAATCTCTCGGCATTCCTTTGGTTTCGGCAAACATAATTTTTTCACCAAAGGCACTTAAACCAAAAAAACGATAGTAATAAGTGGTATAATTTTGTAATGAATCATCTAAATAAGCACCATTAACAATTCCTTCGAATCCAGCACCATTAGATGCATAAATTGGAACAGTGTTTAATGGAAAAAAAGCATTTTCTTCTGCTGTTTTTCTTTCTACAAAATAGCCCGAAAGTTCAGGTTTAGCTGACCAAACAAACGACAATTGTTTATTGCCAGGATAAACAAAAACTTCATTTTTATATTTATCTGGATTCAAACTAGCTTTAACATTTATCAGTCCATCTTCTATTTCATAAATTGCCGATTTACCATTTAATTTAATTCGATATGTATAAGTGATTCCGTCCATTGCAGTTTTGTCTACATAACCCAAACCTAATGCTTCCGCCACTTTTGAGTCTTTTATTGCTGTTAACACAAACACTGCATAAACCATGTCTTCTTTTCCTTTTTGTTCATTTAGCTCCGCAATTCCTTCATCTAAGTTTATGTTTTTTTGTTCTTTTATTACTTCCAAAAAAAGAAAATCGGCTGCCAATTCCAAGTTCGATTTTGTTTCTAAATTTGTTTCTTTTCCAATCAATAAATCCCATTTATCTTTTGGTAAAGCTTTTATTGTTGCAATGATTTCAAACTTGTTAGTTCCAAAGTCACTTCTTTCAATATTAAATCCTTTTTCAAATCCTAATCGCAGAATTGTTTTATTGCTAGGAAACCACCTAAGTTCAGCACCAATATTGGTAAATCGGCCTACTCCGGCTATTTTACTTTTAGCAATATTATCTTGCGCAATGCCATATATTGGCACTAAAATAAATTGTAGAATGATGAATATTTTGCTTGATTTTTTCATGTTTATTTTTAAATTATCTATTGCTATTATTTGCATTGTAAATTGGTATTGGTCCTGTTCTAAATAAAACAATTTTTGTTTCGGAAATAGCAACTCCTGACCTATTCTTTGCCGGTGCCCACATTAACACATCAGTCCCATCTCCTCTTCCTCCTGGCCCTGGAATATGGTTCATACTATATTCCATTAAAGTAGCGGTTACAATAAACTTATATTCCATATTAGCAGTTAAATTATTAAGTGGATCCACTAAAGGATTTGGGTAATTAGGGGTAGGTGGCGGTGGCAAAGGAGTAGTAATAGTACTTATATTTATTCGTCCATTATTTGCCACAAAATTATTACCGTTATTAGTATTCACTGTGGCTGGAATAGTAGCCACAAATTGAGTACTTCCTTGAACGATAGTAGTATTCAAAGGAGGTTTTATATAATGCATAAATTCGCCCATGTTATTAGCTTTAGTTTGTATTATTTCATTTACCCAACCATTATTTTGAAAAGCCAATGAAGTAGTAACAACTAATTTAAAAGTTCTGTTTTTTATAGTTCCATCGCCTTGATTTTCGGCTAAATCAAACACTTGGTTTGGCACTAAAGCATATTTTACATTATTGGTTGAAGTAATAGGGAAACTATAACGCATGGTTGGTGAAACATATTGAATTAGTTTATTTTTTAAATCTCCTGCTTTGTCTTCTTGTGCAGCATTTGCTGTTACTACTGCGGTGCCATTGCAATTAGTTCCTTTTTCAAAATATTTGCTATAAGTAACCTGGCACAAGTGATCAAACAAATCAATATCGGCATATAAACTACCAGCTAAATATTCAGGATTTGGAAATTTACCTTCAATCCACGCACCCGTTTTTATGGTAAATAAATTGATTGATTTATTATCACAATTATATCTATAACCAGTGCCATTAATAGTAGCAGCCACACTTGCATAAAGTCCTAAATTCCCAGATGCCCTATAGCCGTTTATTCCAATGCAACCATTTTGCTGCATCAATGACAAATTCAACTCAGCTCCTGCTAATAAATTCCCATCAATACTCCAGTTTCTACATACTCCGGTATAAAGTTCTTGGTGCATATCCTTTGAAAATTCAATCCCCACGCCAGTAGCAAAACCTTTGGCTGTTTTCGAATCATTGTTTACACCATTAGTTACGGCAATTCCGCCAGCACTTGGATAATAGCCAGTAGCAGAAAAATAATTGTTACTAAACCTTGTTGTAAAACCACTTGGAGGTGGAATATTATTACCAAACATAAGGTAAGAATACAATGGAATGTTAAATACATTTACTTGGTTTGGAGCAGTTGGAATTCCACATTTAAAATACCATAAATTAGTAGAGCCATTTATGTTCATTGTAAAACCAATTGGCGCTGGAGTAACAATTACATCAGGCACATTTATGAGCAAACCTGCAGCCATGTTGAATATTTTTTCGGTAAAAATATAATCAACCATCACGCTTCCTTTTATTTTTGAAGCAGGTCTTTCCGTAAGTTTTGCAGCTAACCAAAAATTACCTAAAAAACCAATTTGAGTAATTCCGCCCGAACTTGTAAATGATGCCATTAATTCCACATCTGTATTGAATGTTTCAAATTTAGGCATGGTTGCTACAGTAGCTTTTACTTGAAAACCGAGCAAGCCTTTCTTTGGTTCAAAGGTATAAGCAGTACTTCCAGGATTGGCAATACTTGTTATTGCATTGGCCTTCATGTTATAAAAAGCCCCACCACCAAATCCGTAAAATCCTACTCCTGTTAAAAATGGAATGCCAGCTGGTAATTTTACATCTGCTTCTACTCGCCAATACCTGTAAAACTGACCATTATTTAAATAAGTAGTGCTTCCAAACTGCGCCAAAGCATTTATTTGTAAAGAAACCGCTGTAAATGTAACTCCTAAAGTAGCTTTAAATCCATCGCCAAACTTAGGGTCATTGTCGTACATAAGTAAAGCGCCATTTATTTTTACAGCCGATAAGTCGGCATGTACAGCAATACTATCCACAAAAACACCTTTATATTTTGGAGTAAAACCTTTAGTGGTTTTATTGCGCTCTAGCGCAAAGGCTAAACCTAAAGTTGTCATTCCTCCAATATCTTCAGTCAAATTTGCAATAATATCAATTAGAATTTGACCTCTAAAAACTTCTTTCATATTTGCATCTGCTGGTGGAACAGTTGGTAGATTTTTAAATCGAAAATGCTTAATAGTTATTGGAAAATTTGCTAAAAATTTTTGTGGACTAGCAAAGCTCCATGTTCCAATATTGAAGTTAGTAGAATCAACATTAGGAACGGAATAATTTTTATAGGTTAAGCTTAAGTTCTCAAAGGCCATTTCCATTTTTACACCTTTTATTCCCAATGCTCGCGTTGGTGGTGAATTAATTAAATTGATAACTGGAGCTGCCAAATCAGGGTGATCCCATTTAAAAACACCATTTAACAGAATTGACAAAGTCAACAAATTAGGCGTTTTAGTAGCTGTAATATTTGAAGTTGGACTTAAAGTCATACTACCTTTCATAATATCATTACTGATAGGTTGAGTTGGAAGTATAATCATTTGAAAACTACTGCCGTTGTTTGCTAATGCAAATGATGCGGTATAATTTAAAGTATTTTGCATGGTTTGATTACTTAACGGCAAAACCATTTTTCCCAAAACTTTTCCATTTACTAATGAATTACAAACAATTGAAATTTTTATAGTATCAATACTCGCACTTAAATTAGCCACTTGTCCTGTTTGTAAAGTAAGTACATTATAGGCTTTCACATTGGTAGTTAAACCCATGTCGTCAATAATTATATCGGAAGCAGCAATAGTTGGCGCATTTGAATTAGGGTCTGATTTCCAATCATCAGGCATTAGCATTGATAATGTTTTTATGTAAATACCTTGCCAAGCAACTCCATCAGTTGTATCGGGATAATTAGTTGGAAACACCATGTTTATTGGATTTCTAATATCAGAAAGATCAATTGAAACTGTCAATGCTTGATTTAATTTTAAACCATTGCAGCCAACAATTTCGCACTTTGGCATGGTTCCAGTTAAAATAATATCGTGCATATTGGTGGCATTTCCAGTTAAAGTAGCCACCACAGAATCGGGCGCAGTTGGCACTGGAAGAAACCAGTTTCTGGTAAATTTTACATCCATTCCTATACTAATATCTGTAATTCCAGTGTTTGCCCATTGAATATAACAACCTGAATTAGTAGTTCCTTTTTTAAAGCAAAATTTCATTTTTGGATTAGATGAAACATTTGGAATTTTCACATCTTCCACCAATTCTACACGTCCAGCACTAAAGTCAATTTGGTTAGGATGAATTTTAAAATATTTACCCGCAAAGCCTAACTTATGAGTAATACCATTTTTAAAAAATTCACCCTGAACCAAAAAATTCACCTTAGATTCGTTTGGTTTAAAAATAAATTCAGTGATAACTAATTTGTCTGTTCCATTATTAAACTGAATACCAAACGGCATTTTTAAGTGATTACTATTTGGAATAGGTGGTGTTGCAAAATTTGCTTGATAATCAATGTATGGAATAGAATTTACATTATTATTTACCCAAGCAATTTGATTATTTACCACATTATTCGACCAATTCATTAACCCGTCAGCTTTATTAGCAACCCATGGCCCAGCTAGCCAACTTTGTCCCCAAGCCAATGGATAAGCTGTTAGTGAAGTAGAAGAAGTATCGCTTTTAGTGCTAGTAACGCCGCCAGCTATCAAATATTTAGCCGAATCGATTTTTATTTTTTTAAAATCAACTGCAATGGATGTTTTCAGCCACGGAATTCTAACGCTGCCTTTTCCAGTTAATGAACCATCGGTTTCTTTGGTAATTTGTAAAACAACTAAAGTAAATTCTCCATTCAATCCTACCCTAACGGTATCACCAATTTCAGCCGAATCACTGGTTATAACATTGGTAGAATCAACAGTGTTTGTATCGGGGGGATTAGAAACTGATGAACTTCGTAAATGTTGCACTCCTACTTCAAATCCTTTTGGCTCAGCCATTCCAATTCCTTCTACCATTTTTCGTTCTTGGTCGTCTAATGGAGTTATACTCCATACATATTTGTTTCCTGCCTCTGGGAATGCAAAATCTATTGGCCATTGCGACTGAGTAGTTCCTCTAATTTCTTTATCTACAATTGGCTGATTATTTCTTAAGGCTGTTACATTATCTTGTCCATCTAAAACTTCCCAAACTTGAAGTTTATAAGTAACTATATAATTTGCAGTTGGCGTAACTGGACTCCATCTAAAAATTACACCTCTAATTCCTGTTAATGGAATTACTTCACTTTGGCGAGGAGCAATTAAAACGGGAGCTTGATAAGCTATTATACTAAACATGGCACATTGTGCTTGTAAACCATTTAAAGCAACTCCAGTAGTTGGATCCATTAAATTAGTACATAATTGGTAGTTATCATCTGGAATTCTTCCAGTTTGAATAATGGATGTTTGTGAAGCACCATAAAATTTAAGGGCTGAAAATGGATAAATATCCTCTGCGTTGAATTGTTGAATGCCAGGCATAATAGTTAAAATTAGCATTTTTGAAATATCAGTTTCACTAACTAATGCCCCACTTCCATTATACAATTGTGTTTTAATTTTACAATATATTGGCGAACCACTTGAATTATTTACCAACAATCTTGCAGTTTCGTTTCGTGTTTGCCAATCAGACAAATAAGGCGAAGGCTTGGGGGCAATTAACAACTGAAACGATTGAGAAAAAACGTTGTTTGAAAACAAGGTAATTGCAAACAAAAT
>CAMCQX010000001.1 GCA_945876985.1 Chitinophaga pinensis | reverse complement strand
TTTAAGAAAAACGTCCATCGTAGAAACGAAGAAATTTGATTTTTCTTGCAGACACTAATTACAAAAACTCAAAACCAATATCCGTTCTAAAATACTTCCCTTCAAAATTAACATTTTCAGCAGTTTTCATCGATTTAGAAACCGCTTCGCTCAATGAATTCCCCAACGATGTAACAGCTAAAACTCGTCCGCCATTGGTAACTATTTCGTTGTTATTATTCAATGCCGTTCCCGCATGAAATAGCATGGAATTATTTGAAGACTCCAAGTTTGTCATGAGTTTTCCTTTTACGTAATCACCAGGATAACCAGCTGAAACCAACATCACTGTAGCAGCATGTTGAGTGCTAATTTTTAAATCCGTTTCATGTAATTTTCCTTTGGCAGTAGCCGCCATTAATTCCACAAAATCTGATTCAATTAAAGGCAAAACAGTTTCAGTCTCAGGATCGCCCATTCGGCAGTTGTATTCAATAACCACAGGCTCTTCGCCTACTTTTATTAAACCAATAAATATAAAACCTACATATTTTATGTTTTCATTTTTTAGTCCACTTATAGTAGGTTCAATAATTTTAGCAATTACTTTTTGCATAAATTCTTCATTAGCAAAAGGCACTGGAGAAATAGCTCCCATTCCACCCGTGTTTAAACCGGTTTCGCCCACTCCTATTCTTTTATAATCTTTTGCCGTTGGCAATATTTTATATGAATTTCCATCACTTAACACAAAAACAGATAATTCAATTCCGGTCAAAAATTCTTCAATCACCACTTTACTACTTGCTGCACCAAACTTTTTATCGCTAATCATTTGTTGCAATTCACTGGTGGCCTCTTCCAAAGTTTGGCATATCAAAACGCCTTTTCCAGCAGCCAATCCATCGGCTTTTAGCACAATTGGCATTTTTTGAGTTTTTAAATATGCAATTCCTTCGTTTAAATTATCGCTGGTAAAAGTCTGATAAGCAGCCGTTGGAATATTGTTTTTATACATAAAAGCTTTGCTCCAATCTTTGCTAGCTTCCATGGTTGCTCCCATTTTATCGGGGCCAATAAATAGCATATTTTTTAAGTTTTCATTGGCTTCAAAGTAATCGCGCATACCCAAAACCAATGGTTCTTCCGGACCAACGATTAATAATTCAACATTATTTTCTAAGCAAAATATTCCAACCGTTTCAAAATCATTTGGATTCATTTTTACGTTTTTTCCAAATTCAGCAGTTCCAGCATTGCCAGGGGCAATAAAAAGTTGGGAACACAAAGGGCTTTGCGACAGTTTATAAGCAAAAGCATGTTCACGTCCGCCAGCACCAATCAATAAAATATTCATGAGGGCAAATATATCATTTCAAAAATATTTTTATGAATAAACACTTTTGAAATGATGAATATTAGGAAGAAAAGATTCTTTTATTTTTTACCTACTCACCATATCAAAAGCTTCATCTGGAATATCATTGATGTTTAATACCAAAAATCCATCTAAAGAATTATTGAATTTTGGATCCACATTGAAAGCAATAATTTTTCCATTTAACTTCAAATATTTTTTTACCAAAACTGGAATTTTTGAATGATTGGTTTCTATTTCACCAATAAAATTATCTAATTTTTTGATATCATCTCTGTGTTTTTCGAGCAATAACTTTTTGTCTTCGCCCGTGTATTGATACTTGAATTTTTTGCGTGGCTTTACCATTTTCGACAATGCTTTATCGTAATGATTATGGCGGATATAAGCCACCAATAAATCCTTTGATAAGTTAGAAAACTCACCACTAATACTAACAGGACCAATCATATAATTAAACCGTCCTTTGTGTTGTTTCAAAAACTCATTGATACCTTTCCAAAGTAGCATTAAGCTTAATGGTTTACGTTGGTACTCCAATGTTACAAACGATCTTCCCAATTCAATGCTGTCTTTTAAAATAGGTGCAAACTCTTTTTTAAGTTTGAATAATTGGTTTAAGTAAAACCCTTTTTTGCCAAATTGTTTGTACAATTCATCGCCTAAACCAATGCGATACGCACCCACTATTTTTTGAGCTAATGAATCCCAAATGAACAAATGTTTGTAATACAAATCGAATTCATCGGTATCAAAACTTCGATTTGTTCCTTCGCCAACAGCTCTAAAAGTTATTTCGCGCAAGCGAGTAATTTCCTTTAAAACATTGGGAATATTAAATGCATTACTAATATAAACTTCAAAATTTTCATGTTTATAAACTTGGTCGTTTTGAATATTATCAATGTCGTTTTGAATGGCAATATTTAACGTTTCTGCAATAATTGGTTTAGGTTTAACAAGCTTGCTTAAATTTATTTTAAAAAACTTTTTCACCTCAATTCCTGAACCTAAGGCATAAGTTTTAGCCCTCACAAAACGAAGTAATTCATCACTGTTTTCAAACTCGCTAAGTATTTTTGGTAAAATTGGTTTGCCAATTCTAACTATTACTTTTTGCTTTTTGTTAAATAATTCAGAAGGTAATTTTACGGTTCTTAAATTGGGACTAATTAAACCCAATAAATTAAAGACTAAACTATTATGTCCACTAAAATAAATAGGTAAAACTTTCACATTGGCTTTTTGAATTATTTTACCAATGGTTGGATCCCATTTTTTATCGGTAATTTTCAAAGTGTTTAATTGCAAAGCTGAAACTTCGCCAGCAGGAAAAATCCCAATTGGATGTTCCTTTATATGACCCAAAACCTCTTTTAATCCTTGCATATTCATGATACTTTTTTTAGCATTGTCAAAAGGATTTACAGCAACAATATAATTTTTTAATGGGGGAATTTGTTGCAATAAATAATTAGCCAAAAACTTGGTATCTGGTCTTATTTTATTTAAAATAGATAAACTTATTAATCCATCAATTCCACCATAAGGATGATTGGAAATGGCAATAAAAGGTTCCGTTCTTGGAATATTTTTCAAATCTTCCGCATCAATTTCGTATTCAATGCCTAATTCCTCCAACATTTTATCGGTAAAATCAAAACCTTGAAGCTCAGAAAAAGGACTGTAAGCTTCATTTAATTTATCAAGCTTTAGCAGTTTCATAATTGCTGGAGCTAGTAAACTAACATGCAATTTTTGTAACTTTAAGGCTTTGGCTACATCTTTTTCGTTGATTAAATTGCTCATTTTGCTTTTATTTAAAAAACCAAAAATAGGCAATTAAAAACTAACGTATATAAAGTTATTGTTAAATGTAAAGATTAAAAAAATTGGGCAAAACCTATTTGAAAACTTTCAATGCTACAAAACGAATTACAATGATTATTAGTAGTTTAATATTTAGCAAAAGTAAATTGTGGAAATAAAAACGCAATAGTTGAAAAATTGTATAGATAAATTGCATTCATAAGTTCATTTTCGCATTTCTTGATTTTTGAAACTCCATATAAATTCATCGCCATTGAAGGCAATATAGGTGCAGGTAAAAGCACTTTAGTAAACATGCTTTCTGATGTTTTAAAAGCAAAAAAAATCTTAGAAGAATTTGAAGACAATTCTTTTCTACCAAAATTTTACGAAAACAGAAGTAGGTATGCTTTTCCATTAGAAATGAGTTTTTTGGCCGCTCGTTTTAACCAATTAAAAAAACAATTGGTGGAAGATAAATTGTTTGGCGAGCCAATTATTAGCGATTATATTTTTGCTAAATGTTTGTTGTTTTCTCAAAATACATTAGACCATGACGAGTATAAATTATACCGTCAAATGTTTGAAATTATTAATTTCCAAATTCCTCAACCCGATTTATTGGTGTATTTGCATGCGCCCATTGAAAAATTGCAATGGAATATTTCGAACAGAGGTAGAGTTTATGAAAAAAAAATAGAAGATAATTACTTACAAAGCCTGCAAGAAACTTATTTTAAATACATGAATAGCCAAACAAATACAAGGGTTTTGGTGGTTAATTGTGCTGGATTAGATTTTGTAAATAATAAAAATGACTTCGATTTTTTATTGCAAGCTATTTGCAAAGACTTTCCAATTGGAATGAATTATTTATAAAAAAGTGGGCATTTCGGTTTCAATTAAAATGGGCTCCTTTTTTACCGGATGAACAAAACTTAAACTGAACGAATGCAAGCATATACTGCCATTTCTGTTAGGAGTTTGAGCGCCATATTTTACATCGCCAGCAATGCTACAACCAATATATGCCAACTGCGCCCTAATTTGATGTTTTCGGCCCGTTAATAATTTTATTTTTAACCAACTGTATCTACCCTCTTTTTTTAAAACGGTGTATTCCAATTGTGCTTTTATGGCTTTGGTAACTTCTTCGTCAAAAGCTTTGGTCATGTTTTTGGTTTCATCCCTTCGTAACCAATGCGTGAGTAATCCGGTGGCACTTGGCGGACAATTATGAACTTTGGCGATATAATGTTTTTCTACTTCGCGTTTTTGGAAAATTTCATTCATGCGCACCAATGCTTTGCTACTTTTAGCAAATAAAACTAAACCACTTACGGGCATATCAATTCTATGAATAACGCCTAAAAAAACATCACCAGGTTTTTGCTCATTTACTTTAATGTATAACTTCACCTCTTCCTCCAAACTTTTGGGTTTGTGAGGTTCTGGCTGCACCGTTTGTCCGCTTTGTTTTAAAGCAGCTATTAAGTGATTATCTTCGTATAGGATTTGAACCATTTGGAGATTTAGAGATTTAGAGATTTTTGATTTGGAGATTTTTTGATTGAAAAAATTACAAAGATTTAAAGATTACAAGGTTGAAGATGCTATTTTTATCTTTTCCCAATTTTTCCGTTGGCTATACTTCGACAAGCTCAGTAACCAATTCATTCAAAATTCATAATTCAAAATTCATAATTTTTGCGAAGCAAAACTAGTACTGTTCTTTTTCGTTCGGGAAATCTACTGATTTTACATCAGCTACATATTGTTCCACTGCGCCTTTTATTTCGTCAAATAAATTTAAATACCTGCGTAAAAATTTGGGTGAAAAATCTTTGTTGATGCCTAATAAATCGTGGCTTACCAAAACTTGTCCATCTACGTCAGAACCGGCACCAATGCCTATTACCGGAATTTTTACCAACTCAGTAACTTGCTTGGCTAACTTTGAAGGAATTTTTTCTAATACTATTGCAAAGCAACCTGCTTCTTCTAATAATTTGGCATCGTGTAATAATTTTTGGGCTTCTAAATCTTCTTTTGCTCTCACTTCATAAGTGCCAAATTTATAAATGCTTTGAGGAGTTAAACCCAAATGACCCATTACAGGAATTCCAGCTGTTAAAATTCTTTTGATAGATTCTACCACTTCCTCGCCACCTTCTAATTTAACAGCGTGAGCTTCCGCTTCTTTCATAATTCTAATGGAAGAATTTAAGGCCTCTTTTGAATTACCTTGATAACTTCCAAATGGTAAATCAACCACCACCAAACAACGATTTACAGCTTTTATTACTGAAGCCGCATGGCTAATCATTTGATCTAAAGTAATAGGAAGGGTAGTTTCATGACCGTGCATCACATTGCTTGCGCTATCGCCAACTAATAACACATCAATTTTTGCCTCATCAAAAATTTTTGCCATGCTGAAATCATAAGCAGTAAGCATGCTTATTTTTTCGCCACGCAATTTCATTTCTTGTATGCTATGTGTAGTAATTTTTTTATACTCTTTATGTACGCTCATGGTCATTTAATTTTTTTTCAAATGTAGAAATAAAACCTTTAATCAAAATTATTTGTCATATAATTAAATCAATTAAATTTCAAAAGCTATATTGCCGACCCAAAATGAAGAAAAATATCATCATATTCCTAGTATTGCTAAGCGTTATGGCCTGCGATAATTCGTTAGAAATAAATGCTCCTTACCGAGAAATACCGGTAGTTTATGGCTTTATTGATAAAAATGAAACCGTACAATATTTAAGAATTCAAAAAGTTTTTCAAAATTCAATTGAAATTAAAGCAAGTGAAGCTGCTAAAATTACTGACTCACTTTACTTGAATAATTTATTAGTTCAATTAATTGTAAATAAAGACACCATCAATTGTACTAGAACAAATAATATTCCCAAAAATGATGGCTTATTTGCCAATGATTCAAACTATATTTATCAAACAAATCCTTATAATTGGTTTGGAGTTGGATTGGCAAAAGTTAATTTATTAATTAGAGACACTGTTACTGGAAATATTTTTACTTCCAGTTGTAATTTAATTGGTGACCAAATCATTGAGCAAAGAAATATTACTATTTCAGAAAACACAAATAACCTTTTTACATTTAGGTATTTTGTAAATAAATCGGCATATATTGTAGA
Organism: Chitinophaga pinensis; assembly: GCA_945876985.1. Taxonomy (GTDB): domain Bacteria; phylum Bacteroidota; class Bacteroidia; order UKL13-3; family UKL13-3; genus JAAFJM01. The sequence continues at coordinate 12,000 of CAMCQX010000001.1, read as the reverse complement.
TGCAGCAGTTAGGCTTAAATATATAGAAGCGCTAAACAGTAATCCAACGTTTTTTGTAGAAAAGTATCACGATTATTATGTTCAATCAGGTAAGGAAACAGTTAATTACAATGCAAATGACCCAGTTTCAGAACGAATTAAATCAGTAGATTTATTAAATAATTGGAGACAATTTTTTGCAACGCAACCAACAACAGTAATCAGAAAATATATAGGCGTAGAATATGTTACTTGGGGCGCAGGCCCTGATTTTTTAGACATTCAAGAACAGAACAAACCCAATATTTCATTTGTTCAAAAACATACAGATTATACCAATATAAAAGGTGGTTTGGGTATTTTTACCTCAAGAACATTTAATAGACAACCATTAATTTCGTTGGATTCAAATTCAATTGTATTAATTAATACGTTGCCTCAATTTCAGAGATAATTTTTATTTCAAAAATCAAAAATTCTGTCATAATAGCTGCCAAAAGGCAGCTATTTTTTTGTTATTTTTAAAAAAATAAGCCATTTTTTTTGTGTTATTGTAAAAAATTGCCTTGGCATTATGATTGACAATATTCGTAAAAAATTATAAAGATTATGAGTAAAATAATAGGCATAGATTTAGGAACAACTAACTCGTGCGTTGCAGTTATGGAAGGCAACGAACCAGTAGTTATTGCTAACAGCGAAGGACGTAGAACAACTCCTTCGATTGTAGCATTTATTAAAGACGGTGAACGTAAAATTGGTGACCCTGCAAAACGTCAGGCAGTTACTAATCCAAAAAACACCATTTCATCCATCAAACGTTTCATGGGTAACACCTACGACCAAGTTTCAAAAGAAATTAGTCGCATGTCGTACACGGTAAAAAAAGGTGATAACAACACACCTCGTGTAGAAATTGATGGTAGATTATATACGCCTCAAGAACTTTCAGCAATGATTTTGCAAAAAATGAAAAAAACTGCTGAAGATTATTTAGGTTATGAAGTAAAAGAAGCAGTAATTACCGTTCCTGCATACTTTAACGATGCACAACGTCAAGCTACTAAAGAAGCTGGAGAAATAGCTGGTTTAACTGTAAAACGTATCATTAACGAACCTACTGCAGCTGCTTTGGCTTATGGTTTAGATAAAACTTCGAAGAAAGATACTAAAGTAGTAGTTTTTGATTGTGGTGGTGGAACGCATGACGTTTCGGTTTTAGAAATGTATGATGTAGATGGAACTGGAACTTTTGAAGTGAAAAGTACTGATGGCGATACACACTTAGGTGGTGACGATTTTGATCACGTATTAATTGATTTTTTAGCTGACGAATTTAAAAACGATGAAGGCATCGATTTACGCAAAGACCCAATGGCTTTACAACGTTTGAAAGAAGCTGCTGAAAAAGCAAAAATTGAACTTTCAAGTTCAACTCAAACTGAAGTAAATTTACCATACATTATTCCTGTAGACGGAATTCCTAAGCATTTAGTAAAAACAATTACCCGTGCTAAATTTGAACAATTAGCTGATAGTTTGATCAAACGTACCATTGAGCCTTGTAAAACTGCTTTGAAAAATGCTGGTTACAGCATCAGTGATATCGATGAAATTATATTAGTAGGTGGTTCTACTCGTATTCCTGCCATTCAAGAAGCAGTAGAAAAATTCTTTGGAAAAGCTGCATCTAAAGGAGTAAATCCTGATGAAGTAGTGGCCATTGGTGCTGCCATTCAAGGTGGAGTTTTAACAGGAGAAGTAAAAGATGTATTGTTATTAGATGTAACTCCTTTAAGTTTAGGAATTGAAACTATGGGTGGTGTGTTTACTAAATTAATAGATGCAAACACCACTATTCCAACTAAAAAATCGGAGTCATTTAGTACTGCTAGCGATAACCAACCAAGTGTAGAAATTCATGTATTACAAGGCGAACGCCCGATGGCAGCTCAAAACAGAAGTTTAGGTCGTTTCCATTTAGATGGTATTCCTCCTGCACCTCGTGGAGTACCTCAGGTAGAAGTTATTTTTGACATTGATGCCAATGGAATATTGCACGTAAGTGCAAAAGATAAAGGAACCGGAAAAGAACAAAAAATTAGAATTGAAGCATCATCGGGATTAAGTGATGACGATATTAAACGCATGAGAGCTGAAGCTGAAGCAAATGCTGATGCCGATAAACTAGCAAAAGATGAAGCAGAAAAAATTAACATGGCTGATAGCTTAATATTCCAAACTGAAAAACAGATCAAAGAATATGGCGAAAAAATTCCTGTTGAGAAAAAAGAAGCCATTGAAAAAGGTTTAGAAGAATTGAAAGCTGCTCACACAGCAAAAGATTTACCTAGAATAGATGCTGCTTTAGAAGCACTAAATACTGCTTGGGCTGCTGCTAGCGAAGATATGTATAAGGCTACTCAAAGCGAGCAACCAACAGAAGGCGAACCAAATGCTGATGCTGGTGCAACTGATAGCAATACAGAAGATGCCACTTTTGAAGAAGTAAAATAATCAATAGTTTTATTAAGTATAAAAAACCAAGAGTTTAATTACTCTTGGTTTTTTTTGTTTAAATAACTTTCTTACATAGCAAAAGCCAATCGTAAACTTATCTTTGTTGTTTAACAAAATATCCATGTCATTTAATTCCCTCGGTTTATCTCGCGATTTATTATATGCTTTAGAAAAGCAATTTTATACCCAACCATATCCCATTCAAGAACAAGCAATTCCTGAAATTTTAAAAGGGAATGATATTCTTGGAATAGCTCAAACAGGATCAGGAAAAACAGCCAGTTTTGTGGTACCAATTTTACAAATATTGCAAAGCAAACCAATACCTAAAAATAGACATATTAATACGCTGGTGCTTGTTCCAACAAGAGAATTAGCCATTCAAGTTGAAAAAGTTTTTAAGGCATTTAGTAGTTTAATGGAACAAAAAATTAAATCATTAGCGGTTTACGGTGGCGTATCTATTAATCCTCAAATGATACAATTACAAGGCGTAGAAATATTAGTGGCCACACCAGGCAGATTATTAGAATTAGTAGCTAACAATTCAGTATTTTTAACTGATGTTTCAGTTTTGGTTTTAGATGAAGCTGATAAAATGTTGAATTTAGGCTTTAAAGAAGAAATGGGAAATATTTTAAAATTACTTCCCAAAAAACGCCAAAACCTTTTATTTTCTGCCACCTTAGGAAGTGATATTACTTCATTTACCGAAGTACTTTTAACTAATCCTGTAAAAATTGTAATAGAACAAGAAACCCAAAACTTAGATTTAATTACTCAACTAGCTTATTCCGTAGAAGAAAATAGAAAAGGTCCATTATTGCGATATTTAATAAACACGCACGAAATGAAACAAATATTGGTTTTTACATCATCAGTATTTAGGGCAGATGCGGTGGTTAATAAACTAATTGATAACGGCTACACTGCAACTGCTATGCACAGTAAAAAAAGCCAAGGTGGAAGAGAAGATGCATTGCGTAAATTCAAAAATGGTGAAGTGCAAATTTTAGTAGCTACCGATTTAATGAGCCGAGGCATTGATATTCCATTTTTACCTTTTGTTGTAAACTACGAATTGCCACGTTCTCCAAAAGATTATATTCATAGAATAGGAAGAACTGGAAGAGCTGAAAACGCAGGAACTGCTATTAGTTTAGTCAATGAAGAAGAAAAACATCATTTTGAAGTGATTCAAAAAAAGATGAAAAAACAAGTAGCAATGATTCCATCAGATGAAATTGATCTGAAAGGTTATTAAACAAAAAACGGCAAGTAAATTATTACTTGCCGTTTTTGTTTTATAAATAAATACTATGAGCTTAATGCAGCTGCACCACCAACTATTTCTGATATTTCAGTAGTAATGGCTGCTTGACGAACTCTGTTATATTCCACTTTTAATGATTTTAATAATTCACCAGCATTATCAGTAGCTTTATCCATTGCTATCATCCTTGCTCCATGTTCTGACGCTAAAGAATCTAACATTGATTTTAAAACTTGTGTTTTTAAAATACGTGGAACTAATTCTAATAATACTTCTTCTTTATTTGGTTCAAATAAATAATCATTTTTCTTACCGGAGTTTACCACTAAACTTTTAGTATCAAATGGTAAAAATTGTTCTGCACTTAAAATTTGAGTAGCCGCATTTTTAAATTGATTGTAAACTATTTCTACTGCATCAAATTTACCTGCTTTAAAATTACTCAATATAAATTCACCAATATTAAATCCAGTTTCAGCATTTGCTGTAAGCAATGATTCTTTAAAAGTATCGATATAATTAAATGATTGTTTTGAAAAATATTCATGACCTTTTTTGCCAATTCCTAATACACTAATACCTCCATTTGCTTTTTGAGTTGGGTATTTTTCTGCAATGGTTTTGTTAGCCATTTTAATTACGTTAGCATTAAATGAACCACATAAACCTCTATCGCTAGTAATTACTACTATCAATACATTTTTTATTGGCCTAGCATCAAAATACACTTTTAATGAATCCACATCAATGCTATCAGACAAATTGCTTAAAATACCATTTAACTTAGCTGCATATGGGCGCATTAAGGTAATGGCATTTTGGGCTCTTCTTAACTTAGTAGCCGAAACCAATTTCATGGCTTTGGTTATCTGTTGGGTGGAAGTAACCGATGCTATTCTTATTCTAACTTCTTTTAAATTTGCCATTTTTTAATTAGATGATTGGTTAACAAGTTGGTTAGTTAATAAAGTAAAAACCTATTAACTCATCAACCTATTAACTTTTTACTATTATTAACCTACGTATTTTGCTGATAATTCTTTACAAACTTTTTCAAGAACTGCAGAAGCATCATCTGTTAAACCTTTTTTCAAATCATCTAAAGTGTTTTTATGTTTATTTTCCATGTAACTTAAAAACTCTGCTTCAAACTCACGAACTTTATTTACAGGAACATTCGATAATAAACCTTTAGTTCCTAAATAAATAATTGCTACTTGTTGATCTACACGTAAAGGAGAAAACTGACCTTGTTTCAAAATTTCAACATTACGAGCACCTTTTGCTAAAACAGCTTTAGTTGCAGCGTCTAAGTCAGAACCAAATTTAGAGAAAGCTTCTAACTCGCGGTATTGAGCTTGATCTAATTTTAAAGTTCCAGCAACTTTTTTCATTGATTTAATTTGAGCATTTCCACCCACACGTGATACCGAAATACCTACGTTAATAGCTGGACGAATTCCTGAGTTAAATAAATTTGACTCTAAGAAAATTTGACCATCAGTAATAGAAATTACGTTTGTTGGAATGTATGCAGAAACGTCACCAGCTTGAGTTTCAATAATTGGTAAAGCAGTTAATGATCCACCACCTTTTACTAAATGTTTGATAGATTCAGGAATATCATTCATTGCTTGCGCAATAGAATCAGTTGCATTAATTTTTGCAGCACGTTCTAGTAAACGAGAGTGAAGATAAAACACATCACCAGGATATGCTTCACGTCCTGGCGGTCTACGTAATAACAATGAAACTTCGCGGTAAGCTACAGCTTGTTTCGATAAATCGTCATAAACCACTAAAGCAGGATTTCCCAAATCGCGGAAAAACTCACCAATTGCAGCACCAGCCATTGGCGCATAAAACTGCATTGGAGCTGGATCTGATGAAGTAGCAGTTACCACAGTTGTATATTTCATAGCACCATTAGCTTCTAAAGTATTTACAATTTGTGCAACTGTAGATGCTTTTTGACCAATAGCAACATAAATACAATAAACAGGGTTACCCGCTTCGTAAAATTCTTTTTGATTGATAATGGCATCAATACAAACGGCAGTTTTACCAGTTTGACGATCACCAATTACTAATTCACGTTGTCCACGACCAATAGGAATCATAGCGTCAATAGCTTTGATACCAGTTTGTAAAGGTTCTTTTACAGGCTCACGATAAATAACACCAGGAGCTTTACGTTCCAAAGGCATTTCGTATAAATCACCGGCAATTGGTCCTTTACCATCAATAGGCAAACCTAATGTATTCACTACACGGCCAACCATTCCATGTCCTACATTAATAGAAGCAATTCTACCAGTTCTTTTAACGGTATCACCTTCTATAATTGAATCGCTTGAGCCTAATAATACAGCTCCTACGTTATCCTCTTCCAAATTTAGAACAATTGCTTGTACTCCATTTGCAAATTCAATTAACTCTCCAGATTGAACTTTAGTTAATCCATAAATGCGGGCAATTCCATCACCCACTTGAAGCACTGTTCCTACTTCTTGTAATTCAGCATCTGTTTTAAAGTTGCTTAATTGCTCTCTGATAATTGCTGATACTTCGTCAGGTCTAATCTCTACCATAATAATTTTTTGTTTATTTTGAGATATATGTGTTTAATAACTGTTGTTTGGCTTTGCGTAATTTACCAGAAATACTTGCATCATACAAACGGTCTTCCATTTGAATCATTAATCCACCAATTAAAGATGAATCAACAAGCATATTTAGTTCTACGTTTTTACCACTTTGTTGTTGTAAAAAGTTTTGAATTTCAGCTTTAATTTCAGCTGATGCTTCTGTAGCAGTTTTTACTGTTGCAGTAGCAATTTTATTAATTTCGTTATATTGAGCAATGAAAGCTTCACAAATAGTAACTAAAACCATTTCACGTTGTTTACGTGTAATGATAGCTACAAATGAAATAGTTAATTTATTGAACGAACTAGCAAATATTTGAGTAATAACTGCCATTTTTTTATCGCCTTTAATCACTGGACTTTTAAGCAAGTTTTCTAAAGCATTATTTTCTTCAATAGTATGTTTCAATAATTTAATATCGGCACATATTACATCCAAAATATTTTGTTCTGTTGCTAAATCAATTAATGATTTGGCATAACGACTGGCTACTCTATAATCTGACATATGATTAGTTCAGTGTTATATTTTTTAAACTATCATTTACAAAAACCTCTTGTTGGGTTCTGTCTTCCATTTTCTTACGAAGTATTTTTTCAGCTAAGTCAACTGTAAGCACAGCAACCTGAGTTTTCAACTGATTCATGGCGTTTACTTTCTCCATTTCAATTGCTTCTTTGGCTGCTGCTATCATTTTATCACCTTCGCTTTTAGCATCACCTTTAGCCTTCGCTAAAATTTGATCCTTAATTTCGTTGGCTTCTTTTAATAACTTATCGCGTTCAACTCTGGCTTCATTTAACAAACGTTGGTTGTCAGTTTTCAAACTTTCTAATTGCAAACGAGCAATTTCAGCCGACTTTAAAGCCTCGTCAATACTATCTTCTCTTTCCTTTAAGGTTTTAGTAATTGGCTTCCATGCAAACTTAGTTAATACTATAAATAGTATAAAAAAAGACAATGAACTCCAAAATAATAAACCAATACTTGGGGTTACTAATTCCATGGTATAATTTTGTTAGTTTTTTAAAATAAAATAAAGCCCGATTTCAAATTTAACCGGGCTTTTTTATGCTAATTTTTTATTAGTTGCCTCCTAGGCCTAATAAAGAAATAACACAAGCAAATAATGCTACTGCTTCAACAAATGCTGCAGCAATTAACATTGTTGTTTGAATTTTGTTAGCGAATTCTGGTTGACGTGCCATACTTTCCATAGCAGATCCACCAATTCTTCCAATACCTAGTCCAGCTCCGATTGCGGCTAGTCCAGCTCCGATTGCAGCGATACTTCCTGTCATTTTAGTTATTATTTAGTTTAGTTTAAAATTTTAAAATTTGATTTATTGATTAATGGTGTGCTTCTGGTGCAGGTTCTTCCAATGCCATGCCAATATATAATGCGGCTAACATGGTAAAAATAAATGCTTGCATAAATGCAACCAACAATTCAATAGCGCTAATAAATACAATAAACGGTGCGGCAACGATACCTACTGTTAATGATTTAAAAATGAATGTTAAACACACTAAGCTTAACACTAAAATATGACCTGCTGTAATGTTTGCAAACAAACGAATCATTAAAGCTATAGGTTTTGTAAAAATACCAATAATTTCTAAAACTACCATTAGTGGATATAACCACCATGGCACGTGTGGTAAAAATATATGACCCCAATAAGTTTTTTTACCATTTAAATTTGTAATAATAAATGTAATAACTGCTAGTACCATTGTTACTGCAATATTACCTGTTACATTAGCTCCACCTGGAAAAAATGGAATTAAACCTAACATATTTACAAACCAAATAAAGAAAAATATAGTTAATAAAAAAGGCATGAACTTAGCTGTTCTTTTACCTAAGTTAGGTTCAGCTATATCATCTCTTACAAAAATAATTAATGGTTCAATCCAACTTTGCAAACCTTTAGGAGCGCCTACACCTCTTTTTGCGTATGATTTGGAAACACTTAAGAATATAATAATTAAACAAATAACCGCTAACAGCATACTTGCTACGTTTTTAGTAATAGAAAAATCTAAAACCATAATATTAGGATTAACTTCACCTTGCTCATTTACCACTTTAATTTTTTCGTGAATTAATTGGTAAGGATAATTTCCTTGGTAAATATGGCTTTCTTCTCCGTGACCAAAGTGGGCACTTGAAAAAATTTCAATGCCTTTGTCGGTATAAAGAATTACAGGTAACGGTAAACTAGTGTGAGCCCATAAATGCCATTGGTGAGCATCAGAAATATGCTCCATAATGGTTTTATTGATATTAAACTTTTCTTCACCATGACTTTCTTCATGTTTAGCATTTGTATGAGCATGCTCACTTTCCGACCCAACTGAAGTTGTATCTACTATTGTGTTTGTAGATGGCTGATTTGCAAATGAAATAACAGAAATGAAACAAAATATAATTGTTAAAAATGATGATTTTGCTGTATAATACATTGATTTTAAACTTTTTATATGAGTCATTTGTTCTTATTTTCTTTCTGAATCGGAGCGCAATTTAGTAGTAAGTTTATATATTTCAAATATAATAAATAAAATAAATAGCAATAAGAAGTAGAAAATGAATGCTATTTGATACCCCTTATGGGTTTTAACATAAAACAAAATATATAACAAAGTGCTTATAAATCTGACAGCTAAGGCAGCATAAAAAAAAGAAATTGATTCTTGGTGCCCTTTTTTTATTCCCAAATAACTGATAAAAAACACTAAACAAGTTACTATGCAAAAAAAGCTGATACATAAAATTGCATCGTTTTTATTTAAATTGATTTGAAAATAATCAATTGCCATAAAAGTTGCAATTCCTATAAAAATACTTAAGCCTATACTAAGTAAGAAAAAAGAAATTATTTTATTCATTTTCTATTTATTATTTTTCATTAAACGCATTTTTTATCATGTTATAAAAACCAATTCCCATACCTACAAAAACTCCAATAATTGTCAAATAAGGTGTTTTGTGCTCATACTTTTTGTCAATCCAATTCCCTAAAAATGTAAAAATTAACATTAAAATTATAATTTGAAATAGCATAACCAATACTTTTGTGTATTTGGTATAGCTTTTTTTTAAGTCATTATTAGGTGGTGATTCGGTCATATTTGAAAGCACAAAAGTAATTTATTATGGTAAAACAATTATTTATTTAATTTGCGACCATGAAAATAAATAGAATCCTCATTTATTGTTTACTATCAATGGTACTTTTAATTACTGTAACTTCATGTGGCAGTAAAAAAGGAATTGCAAGAAACAAAAAATGTAATTGTCCTAAATTTTAGTAAAAGGATTTAAAATTTATAAATACTTTATACCTCAAGCATGTCGAATCCATTAATAAGTTTAATAACAGTAACTTTTAACGCTGAGCAGTTATTATTTCAAACTTGGCAATCGGCCATGAATCAAACTTACCAAAATTTTGAGCTTATTTTGGTAGATGGAGGTTCAAAAGATAATACCTTACAAGTATCAAAACAGTTTGAAAACAAAATAGGAACATTAATTTCTGAACCTGACAAGGGCATTTACGATGCCATGAACAAAGGAATAAAAGCTGCAAAAGGCGAATGGGTATACTTTTTAAATGCTGGCGATTCCTTTTATAATAACGAAGTTTTAGCAAACATTTTTGAAAACAAAAATCTGGAAGATTTTGAACTTATTTATGGAAAAGTACAAACAGTAAATGAACCAACAGGTGTTAATTATATTAATGGAAAACAGGTTACATTTTCCGATTTTTTCTCTCATTATCCCATCTGCCATCAAGCTACATTTACTTATATAAAAGCATTTGAAAAAATTGGCTTTTATAATATTAATTACAAATTGGTTGCTGATAATACTTGGTTTGCTTTATTTTTTAAAAACCAAGCTAATAAAGCTATTTTTACAGATAAAATCTTTGCTTTTTACGATATTCAAGGAGCTACTTACCAAAAGCGAATGCAAGGTTATAAAGAATATATTCATTTTGGTTGGAACAATTTTCCTTTGCCAGTGGCAATAAAAAATTGGTTAATGTATCCAGCAATTTGGCTAAAAGTAAAACTAATCAGAACTTTTACTCATACTGCTGTTTTTAAATTATATAGAAAACTGAAGTTTAGAAACAAAGCGTCAGTTTAAATTTGAAATTCAATTAAATTAGCACAAAAAAAAGGGTTATTGAAATTTGATCAATTACCCTTTTTAAATTATCGATTATACTATTAAGGTTTATTCGAATTCGGCTTGAATGATACGTTTGATTTCTGTAACTGTATCTTCCTCCAATTCAGTTCTACGAACTAAATCTTCGTTTGAAACCGCTAATACAGCTTTGGCTGTATCTAAACCTGTATTTTTCAACTCATCAATAATCCAACTATCAATTTCGTCTGTAAATTCATCTAAATCAATATCATCTCCTTCACTTTCACCATCACGATAAACGTCTATTTCATAACCTACCATTTTACCAGCAAGTTTTATATTATTTCCTCCGTTTCCAATAGCTAAGCTCACTTGGTCAGGTTTTAAAAATACTGAAACGCGTTTGTCAGCTTCTTCCACTTTAATACTTGTAATTTTAGCAGGACTTAAAGCACGAGTAACTAATAATTGTAAGTTATTGGTATAGTTTATTACATCAATATTTTCGTTACGTAATTCACGAACAATTCCATGAATACGGCTACCTTTCATACCTACACAAGCTCCAACTGGATCAATTCTATCATCATAACTTTCAACAGCTACTTTGGCACGTTTACCTGGTTCGCGCACAATTTTTTTGATATTAATTAAACCATCTATAATTTCTGGTACTTCTAATTCAAATAATCTTTCTAAGAATAATGGAGAAGTACGAGATAAAATAATTCTAGGGCTACCATTGTGCATTTCTACTCTTAATACAATTGCTTTAATTGATTCGCCTTTTTTATAATGGTCAGCAGGAATCATTTCAGTTTTTTGAAGTAATAGTTCATTGCCTTCTTCATCAAGAACCATGATTTCTTTTTTCCAAATTTGATAAACTTCACCACTAACAATTTCACCAACTTTATCTTTATATTTCTTATAAAGTTCGTCTTTCTCTAGTTCTAACACTTTTCCTAACAAGGTTTGACGAGCTGATAAAATAGCTCTTCTACCAAATACTGCCATTCCAACTTCCTCAGTTACATCTTCCCCAATTTCAAAATCAGGTTCAATTTTAACAGCATCGCTATATGAAATTTGAGTTCTTGGATTTTCTACTTCACCGTCATGAACAATGTTTCTATTTTGCCAAATTTCTAAGTCACCACTTTTATCATTTATAATAACATCAAAGTTATCATCGGTAACAAATTTTTTGCGTAACATGGTTCTAAATACATCTTCAAGTACGCGCTGAAGCGTTGCTCTGTCAATGTTTTTAAATTCTTTAAACTCATCAAATGAGCTTATCAGTCCTTCACTATGCATATTCTATTTTGTTGTTTTATATTTTTAAATTTTAAATTCTTTATCTAAATACCTTTAACTATTTAAAGCTTATTTGAACTGTACT